>SXOM01000323.1 GCA_005776735.1 Pseudomonadota bacterium | reverse complement strand
GGTGTCGGTGTCGGTGTCCGAGTCGGTGTCGGTGTCCGAGTCGGTGTCGGTGTCCGAGTCGGTGTCGGTGTCGGTGTCCGCGGCGCTGTCGGTGTCGTTGGCCGTGTCGCCGCTGTCGGCGAAGCCGGGCTCCGCGGTGTCCGTCTTGTACGTCTGCGAGCAGCCGCCGAGGAAGAGAACCACGCCCAGACCGATGCGAAGCATGACGACCCCTGTTGAGGCGCGAATACAGGCGGGGTCCGGGACTGTCAAGCGATTTCGCGCGTCTGCGTGATCAGCCGGACCGCGCCGCGTCGGCACGTCGACGAACGCGCCGCAAGCTCTCGCGGCCGAGCGCCACCACGCCCAGGGCCGCGAGCAACCACCCGTTGAGCAGGAAATACGCGAAGGTGCCGGCCACGATCTGCTCGCGCGGGGCGAGGGCGCCGAGCAGGTACACCATCGCCGCGTCGCGGGTGCCGATGCCGTTGACGCTGATCGGGAGGATGCCGGTGAGGACCGCGATGGGCGTGGCCCGGACCACCTCGATCGTCGGGATGTCGGCGCCGACCGCGCGCAACGCGAGGTCCATGCTCGCGATGTTGCCCGCCCAGCACACCAGTGTCATCGCGAGGATCGCGACGGTGAGCCCCGGCCGCGCCACCAGCGCCTTCGCCGCGCGGCTGGCCCGCTCGGCCGCCTCCCGGCGCACGGGCAGCTTGTGACCGAGCCCGAGCGCCCCGAGCGCTCCGAGCGCGGCCACGCAGGTCGCGGCCGCGATCCACGGCACGGGCCCCGCGCCGCCGCCCACCGACGCCGCGAGGGCCATCACGCCGAGCACGAAGACGTCGAGCAGCCGCTCCACGAGCACCGCACCGAGGAGCAGCGCCAGGGTGCCCGGCTCGTCGGCCAGAAACGCGGCCCGCACGAAGTCGCCGCCGCGTCCCGGCACCACCGCGTTGAGCGTGACGGCCGCGAGCACCGCGGACGCCGTGCGTCCCCACGCCGCGCGGAAATCGACCAGGCGGAGCACGAGCATCAACTTCAGGCCGACGAGCACCGGCGCGAGCAGGCTCAGCCCCGCCGCGGCCAGGAGCCAGCCGCGGTGGGCCTGCCCCAACGCGCGGCCGGCCGCCGCGAGGTCGACCTGGGTGGCGAGGACGTAGATCGAGGCGAAGAGGCCGCCCACCGAGAGCACGAGGCCCACGACCCGCCGCAGGTTCTTCACCGGGCGGGCCGCGCGAGCACCACGATCCACGGGCCGACGGTGCGGAGCTTCAGGTCGCGCACCGCGCCGGTGCCGACCAGGAACTTCGGGAACGACCACCGGCCCCAGTGCTGCAGGTGCGCGGGATGGTCGCCCAGGGTGTCGAGGTACTTGCCCCGCGCCGCGTTGCCCACCTGGAAGATCGGCTCGTTGGGCACGCTGAAGATCACCCCGCGCTCCGCCACCCGCGAGAGCTCGGCCACCGCGAGCGCGGGATCTTCGAGCTCCTCGAGCACCTGCGTGGCCACCACCACGTCGAACGACGCGTCGGCGTAGGGCAACGCGGTCGGCGACTGCACCTCGAAGCGGCGCCGCGGGTCGCGCTTGCGACACCGCTCCACGTTCGCCGGCCGCGGATCGATGCCCAGGTACGCCTCGGGCAGCGTGAGCGTGCGCAGCGCCTGGCCCTCGGCGCACCGGGCGTGGAGCACGCTCCGCGGCGCGAGCGGCCGCATCAACGCGTCGACCTGGCCGAACATGCGCTCCATCAACCACCGCGTCGCGGGGTTGTCCGCCGTGTCAGCCATGGGCGTGGACCGCCATGAGCCCGGGTCTAACGCCGAGAGGCCCGGCTCCGGGCCCACCGGCGGGGTGGGGATGGTCAAAGCTTCGTCCTAAGCGTAGGTCGGCGGGCGCTTCTGCACCCAGGCGTCGTAGGCGGCCCGGAAGTCCGGGTGGGCCATGCAGATGGCCTGCGCCTGGGCCTCCATCTCCAGGGCGGTGTCGAGCGACACGTCCAGCTCGCGACCCAGCGCTTCCTTGGTCATGCCGGTGGCGAACGTCGGCCCCGCGGCGATGCGCGCCGCGACCGCGTGCGCCTCGGCCAGGAGCGACTCTTCCGAGACCACGCGGTTGAACAGGCCGATGCGCTCGGCCGTCGCGGCGTCGACCGTGTCGCCCAAGAGCAGCAGCTCGGTGGCGCGGCCCAGCCCCACCAACCGCGGGAGCAGGTGCGCCGCGCCCATGTCGGCCCCGCACAGGCCCACCTTGTTGAACAGGAACGCCACGCGCCCCCGCGGCGACGCGATGCGCAGGTCGCTCGCCATCGCGATGATCGCGCCGGCCCCGGCCGCCACGCCATTGATCGCCGCCACGATCGGCACGCGGTTGCCGCGCATCGCCCGCACCAGGTCGACCGTCATGCGCGTGAACGCGAGCAGTCCCGCCATGTCGCGGGCGAAGAGCTGGCCGATGATGTCCTCCACGTCGCCGCCGGAGCAGAACGCACGCCCACTGCCGGTCACCACGATGGCGCGGACGCCGGCCGGCGGCTCGCGAAACCACCGCACCAGCGCGGCGTACTCGTCGAAGGTGAGCGCGTTGAGCCGATCGGGGCGATCCAGCGTGACGGTGGCGACGTGGTCGGCGACGGAGACGATCATGCGCGCGGCGATATCACGCGCCGCGCACGCCTACTCCACCACCGCCGTGGCTTCGATTTCGACCATCGCGCCCTCTTCGAGCAACGCCGCGACCTGGACCAGCGACATCGCAGGGTAGTGGCGCCCGAGGAGGTCGCGCCAGGCGCGGCCGACCTCCTTGGCCGAGGCGATGTACGCGTCCTTGTCGGTGACGTACACCGTGACCCGGCCCACCCGCTCCGGCGGCACACCCGCCGCGTCGAGCACGGCGCGCACGTTGGCGAGCGCCTGGCGGAACTGCGCCGCGAAGTCGCGCCCGCCGACGATGCGACATCGCTCGTCCCACGCGACCTGGCCCGCCACGAACAGCACGTTGCCGAGCCGGTAGCCGTTGCTGTACCCGCGGGGCGGATCCCAGCCCGGAGGCTGGACGGGCCCGTCGGCCATCAGACGTTGATCTCGCCGCCGCAGACGCTGATCGCCTGGCCGTTGATGCCGCGCGCTTCTTCGCTCGCGAGGAACACGCACATCGCGGCGATCTCCTCGGCGTCGAGGAAGCGGTGCTGCGGGTTGCGATTCGCAAGGTCCATCCGAACCTCTTCCTCGTCGCGGCCCGTCTTGTCGACGATGTTCTGGATCGCGTGCTGCAGGAGCGGCGACTCGACGTACCCGGGGCAGACCGCGTTGACGGTGACGCCCTTCTCGGCGAACTCGGCCCCCAACGCCCGCGTGAGGCCGATGAGACCGTGCTTGGAGGCGCAGTAGGCCGCGAGGTAGGGGTACCCCTTGAGGCCGGCCACGCTGGCGACGTTGATGATGCGGCCATTGCCGCGGCTCACCATGCCAGGGAGGACCTTGAGCGAGCACAAGAACGCGCCGGTGAGGTTGACCTTGAGGTGCTCTTCCCACACCCGCACGTCGGTCTTGAGGACCGGCGACGAGCGTGCGACGCCGGCGTTGTTGATGAGCACGTCGACCGGGCCGGCCGCCATGAACGCGGCCTCGACGCTGGCGGGCTCGCCCACGTCGCACCGGACGCCGTAGCCCCCGACCTCGTCGGCGATCTTCTCGACCTCTTCCCGGGTGCGGGCGAGGACCGTGATGCGGTCCCCCAACTTGGCGAACCGGCGGGCGATCTCGGCCCCGATTCCGCGGCCCCCACCAGTGATGACGACGTGACGACGCTTGGCCATTCGGGCACTCCGGCCGCCCCTTATGCGGCGTTGGGGCCCTCTTGTCAAGGCCGCTGCCCCGGCGTTGACCGGCCCTTGGCGGGCAGCTCACCTCTGCGTCGCCGCCGGTTGCCCCGGGCCGGGCGGGATAACTCCGCGTCATGGCCGAGGTCCGGTTCACCGAGACAATGAGGGGATGGGTGGCGCCCGCGCCGGGCACCGACGCCCCTCCCGCGGCAGGGTCCGGCGCGCGGTCGGGCGCCGCCGCGGCGTTCACGCTGACGGTGATCACGCCCGACGTCGGGGCGATGGTGGCCGACCCCGACCACCGCAGCCCCGCCTTCGGCGTGGTCGAGTGCCCGTCGCTCTGCGCGGCCCCGCTGGCGGTGTACGCCGGCCACCTCGACCTCTTCGCCGACGCCGCCCCCGGCGTGGTGCACATGCGCTACCGGCTCGAGCTCGGCGCCCCCGACGGCGCGCGCTACACGCTGCGCGGGGTCAAGGTGGTCGCGCGGCGGCGGTGGTTCCCCACCGTGCTCGTCGACACCACCACGCTCTTCGTCGAGCTGTGGCGCGGGGCCGACGAAGGTCCGCCGGCGCTACGCGGGGTGCTGACGATGGGTCCGGCGGCGGTGTTCGCGCAGGGGCTCACCTTCCGCGGCGCGCCGGGGGCCATCGTGCGCTTCATGTCGTACTACGTGCGCCGCTGCGTGCAGGTGTACCTGGGCCCGCGTACGGCGGCGGACCGGCCGCAATGGCGGGCCTGACCCGCCACGGCATGCGGGCAAGGCCCCACCCACCGCCGCGAACCCCCGGGGGCCGCGCGGTGCGCCGCCGCCCCGCCGCGCTTCGGGACGGGAACCGCGCACCGCCCTCGGGCGTCGGCCCGCCTACTCGTAGGTCGGCAGCGGCTCGCCGTGCGCGACCGCCAGGACCGAGGCGTAGAAGTCCTCCACGAACAACTGCGCCTCCTCGGGACCCGAGTCGACGGTTTGGAGGTGGTGCACCACCAGGAAGTCGACCACGCCGTCGTGCCCCGTCGCCACGACCGAGCCGGCGATGAGCGAGATGAACTCGGTGCCCCCGGTCTTCTCCCAGACGGTCACGCTGCCGTCGGCGGGGTCTTCGGCCTGGGCGTGCCACCACGTCAGGTCGAAGTCGACGGTGATCGGGTCCTCGACCACCTCGTTGACGACGTAGGCGACATCGGCCCGATCGTCGTCGCTCTCGGTCACCGTCCACGCGCTCACGTCGCGACGGTTCACGCCCACGTCGGGGTCGATGAGCGCCGCCCACACCGTCGGCGAGTCGGCCTTGACCCAGCCGCGGAGCACCGCCCAGTCGTAGCTGTCCGCTTCGCTGCCGGTCACGACCGTGGCGCGCTCCGGGTAGGCGTCGTCGGGATCGCTCGGGGCCTCGATGTCGTGCGGGTCGAGCGGGGTCAGGCCGGGGTCGTCGCCGGTGTCGACCGAGCTCGGCGTCGCGCAGGCCAACAGGGCCATCAGGTGCATCGGGTGATCATAGCGGAAGTCGGCCGGCCGGTGTAGCGTCAGGACATGCGCCTCTCGGCCTTCGTCGTGCTGCTCACCGGTTGTCCGCAGGACTGGGCCGACTTGTTCGAGCCCACGCCCGACGGCACCGACCCCGACCGGCCCGACAATCGCGACGACACCGGCACCGCCTTCGTCGCGTGGCACGGCCACGTCAAGTTCGACGCCGAGGCCGACCGCCTGGAGGCCGCGCGCGGGATCGCCGCCGTGCGCGCCACCGACCAGGAGTACATCTGCGACATCGCGGCCGACTTCACGAGCGTCGGCGCGGGCGCGCCCGGCTGCCCCGACTGTGCGTGGTCGTTTGCGGTGCAGGTGACCGGCGGCGGCACCACGGGCGAGTACTGCGACGCGTTCACGCGCCCGACGTTGTTCGACTCGTACGGGTATTACGACTTCTACTTCTCCACGTGGGTCAACGGTTTCGGGTGGACGGAGTCGTTCACCTACGAGTACGGGTCGTACGTGTACGACCTCGAGGACGTGGTGTGGGCCCACGTCGAGGGCACGCGGCCGTACGACGGGATGCGGTACTCGGGCTGGTACCTGTACGGCTACAACTTCGCCGGCACGACCACGGGCGTGGTGGGCGATCGCTACGAGGCCGAGTTCCTGAGGTACGCCGCCGGCAACAACGGCCAGCGGCTGTACTACTACTTCTACTACTGACCGCGGGGTCAGAGCTCGATCTCGCAGAGCGTCGCCGTGAAGCTCGCCGTGAACGCGCCGTCCTCGTCGCCGTCGTCGTCGATCATGTCGGCGTCGACGGTGCCCGCGGCGGGGCCGTCCTTCTCGAGCGCGGTGATCTCGAAGTCGCCGTCGAGCGTCCACGCGGTGCCGAAGTCGGCCGTGGCGAACGCTTCGAGCTCGCCCTGGTCCAGGCCGCAGCCCTCCATCGCGCCCGCGTCGGGATCGAAGTCGTCGAGCGCACCGTCGTAGGGGGTGTCCTCGACCAGGGCGACCGTGCCCGACGCGTCGTCGGGGAGATCGTACTGCTCTTTGTCGAGATCGCCCCCGTGGGCCGACAACGTCACGAACCGGGCGCCCACGGTGAACAGGTCCTGGGTCGCGGCGACGTAGTCCGCCAGCGGCGCCTCCAGGTTTGCGCAGTACTGGTTGCTGAACAGGTCGAGCGAAGCGCTGAGCATCTCGGCCTGGGCCTCGGCGAACGTGGCGTAGTCTTCGCACACCCCGCCGCGGGTGGAGAGCACGATCGACTCGCTGTCGCCGTTGTCGGACACCAGGCGCACGTAGTCGGCGCCGAGGCCGAGGCCGAAGCCGCCCTCGATGCCTTCGGCGGTGACCGAGGCGGGACAGGCGGCGAGGAGGAGGGTGAGCGGGAGGAGCGCGCGCGTCATGATGGCGCCGTCATAGCTCGCAGACGAACGGGTAGCCCGAGCTGCACGCGGTGTCGGCCCACTCGCCGCGACGCCCGCCGTGGTTGGTGTAGGCGCAGTCGGCGGCGTCGCTCCCCGTCGGGAAGCCCGCGGCCCAGTCGTCGTACCCGACGGTCGAGGCGTCGGGCCACATCCACGTGCCCTCCACGTCGCGATCGTTGGCGCCGATCCAGGCCGGGCGCGCGGCGAGGTCGGCCACGTCGGAGTTCTCGCTCGACGAGCCGAGGATCGCGAGCGTGCCGCCGAAGGCCTCGCACGCGGCCTCGGCCACGGGCCAGGTGACCGAGGCGCTGCAGTACAGCAGCGAGCCCGAGGCGGTGCAGCCGTAGCAGGAGTAGTCCTCGTCGGTGTGGCCGTTGCAGTCGTTGTCGACGCCGTCGCAGGCCTCCGCGCCGCCGGGGTGCGCAGCGGCGCTGGTCTCGTCGCAGTCGCCGCCGCAGATGGTGTAGCCGTCGCCGTCGGCGTCGACCGCTTCGTCCGTGCCGGCGTCACAGTCGTTGTCGAGGCCGTCGCACCCCTCGTCCGCGCCCGGGTAGACGGCGGCCTCGCCGTCGTCGCAGTCCCCCTCGCAGGTGGGGACCCCGTCGGCGTCGCGATCGTCGTCCTCGTCGACGGCCGCGTCGCAGTCGTTGTCGATGCCGTCGCACACCTCGTCCGCGCCCGGACCGATCGTCGCGTCGTCGGGCTCGCAGTCCCCCTGGCACTCGCCGTACCCGTCGCCGTCGAAGTCCCAGCCTTCGTCGACCTCGTCGTCGCAGTCGTTGTCGATGTCGTCGCACACCTCGGCGGCCCCGGGGTGGACGAAGGCGTCGCCGTCGTCGCAGTCGTCGCACCCGAGCGCGCCGTCGCCGTCGAGGTCGTCTTCGTCGATCTCGCCGTCGCAGTCCTGGTCGACGTAGTCGCAGGGGTCGGGCGCGCCGGGGTGCACGTCGGCGTCGTCATCGCGGCAATCCAGCGCCCGCGCCTGGCCGTAGCACAGGAGCGCGGAGTCGAAGCCGTCGCCGTCGGCATCCCATTCGCCCTCGTCGAGCTTGCCGTCGCAGTCGTCGTCCACCCCGTTGCAGCGTTCGTCGGCGCCAGGGTGAACATCCGGGTCCGCGGGCTTACAATCGTCCGCGTCGACACTTCCGTCGTGGTCCCGATCCCAGGTCGTCGCGTCGTAGACCGGCGGTCCACCGGACTCGGGGTCGACCGTAGAGGTCACGGTCGACTCGATGCACGCGCACAGCCACCAGAACATCCCCGGAGAATAGCACCTGCGCGCCCACCTGCTCGACCTCAACGACGGCGTGCCCAACCGCGGCACCGCGGCGCTCGTCGTGCTGCTCGAGGCGGCGGGCTACGCCGTGCACGTCACCGACGTCCGGCGGGGCGCCCCGCTGCCCCCCGACGACGACGCCCCCTGGCTGCTCGGCGGCGGGCCGGGCTCGCCGGCCGACGCGGGCCCGTGGCGTGAGCCCCTGCTCGCGGCGCTGCGGGCACGCCTGGCTGGGGACCGCCCCACGCTGGGCATCTGCTTCGGGTTCGAGATGCTCGCCGCCGCCGCGGGCGCCGAGCTCCGGCTCCTCGCGAGCCCGCGCGAGGGCGTGGTCCCCGTCGTCTGCATCGGCGTCGACCCGCTCCTGACCGGGCTCGACGCCCCGGCCTCGTGGGAGAAGCGGTCGTGGGGCGTGTGGGGCTCCCCCGGGCGGGTCATCGCCGCCGGTCCGGAGGGCGACCAGGCGGGGGTCCGCTACTCCACGCGCGTGGTGGGCGTGATCTTCCACCCCGAGGCCGACCTCGGCCCGGCCACCCGCGCGGTGTACGACGCGGTCGTGCCGCGCTATCTCGCGTCGCTCCGATGAAGCGCCTCCCGCTCACCGCCGACACCGTCGGCCCCGTCGCCCACGGCCACCCGTGGGTGTACCCCGACGGCGTGCACGGGCGTGCGCAGGTGGGCGACGCCGTCGAGCTGGTCGACGGGCGGGGTCGCCCCGTCGCGTGGGGCATCTTCGACGAGGGCGCCATCGCCGTGCGCATCCTCGGGCGAGAGCCGCGGCCCATCCCGGACCACCTCCGCCTGGCCCTCGCGGCGGCGTGGCGGCGACGGCGCCTCGTCGGGCCGAACACCGACGCGTTCCGCGTCTGCAACGGCGAAGGCGACGGCCTCGGCGGCCTCGTGGTCGACCGCTACGGCGACGTGCTGGTGCTGCGCGTGTACAGCAAGGCCTGGGAGCGACACCTGGGCACGGTGTGCGACGTGCTGCTGCCGCTCACCGGCTGCCGCACGGTCTTCCGCCGCTACGGCGTCGGCAAGGTCGACGACAAGGCCGGTGGCGAGACGTTGCGCGGGCCCGAGCCGGCCGAAGCGCTCGTGGTCCAGGAGCACGGCATGAAGTTGCTCGTGCGGGTGCGCGAGGGCCAGAAGACGGGCCTCTTCCTGGATCAGCGCGAACATCGGCGCCTGGTCCGCGGCTGGTCCGCAGACCGCACGGTCGTCAACTTATTCGCCTACAACGGCGGGTTCTCGGTCGCGGCGGCGCTCGGGGGTGCGCGCCGCGTCACGAGCGTCGACATCGCGCCGGCGGCGATGGACGACGCACGCGAGAACTTCCGCCTCAACGGCCTCGACCCCGCCGCGCACGACTTCGTCGCCACCGACGCCTTCAGTTGGCCGGGCCCGCCGTCCGACCTCGTCATCGTCGACCCGCCGTCGTTGACCCACGCCAAGAAGAACGACCAGGCCGCGCGCGGCGCGTACAAGGCGCTCCACCGCCACGTCGGCACCTACGCGACCGACCTGGTGGCCACGTCGTCGTGCACCGCACGCCTGCCCTGGGAACGTTGGGAAGAGGCGGTGCGCGAAGGGCTCGGCGGCTTCTGGTCCGAGCTGCACCGCTCGGCCGAGCCCCCCGACCACCCCGTCGCGCTCGGCCACCCCGAAGGCCGCTACCTGAAGTTCGCGCTGCTGGCCCGCCGCGCCTAGGGGCCGAGCCGCTCCAGCGGGTGCACCGCCCCGAACGCCCCGCCGATGGTCAGGTCGAGCTGACCCACGAGCGCACCGTCGGCGTCGCTCCGGGTCATGCGGCCCGCGCCGCCCCAGCTCACGACGTGCCCCCCGTCGGCGAGGCGCGCCACCCCGCCGAGGTACGGCGAGTAGAGCGGCTCGGCCCCGGCCCACGACCACACCTCCGCGTAGGTGCCGGCCGCATCGTCGAGCGCGAACTCCACCACCCGCGAGCTCGGGTCCTCCTCGCCCTGCGCCCCGTTGTCGAACAACAGGACCCCCGCGTCCGTCGCGACCACCCCATGTTGGCGGTGGAACGGCGTACCCGCTCCCATCGTGTAGGTCGAGTCCTCGCCGCCCACCCACCCGCGCGTGGTCCAGTCGTCCCCGTCCACCACGGCGACCGCGTCGCGGTTGCGGAGCCCCACGAGGTAGCGGCCGTGGGCGGCGTCCCACGCCAGGGAATTCGCATGCGTCCACGAGATCAGGAGGTCGCCGTCGTCGCCTTCGACCTGCTCCCCTTCGCCGTCGTACTCCAGCTCGTCCCAGGTGTCCCACAGGCGGGTGGTGGTGCCGTCGGTGGCCACGCGCTGCAGCTCGTCGCCCGCCACCGACTCGCCCTCGACCTCGCGGATGTCCGACACCAGCGCCAGGAAGCTCCCGTCCTCCAGCTCCACGAAGTCGTGGTGCGCCCCCTGGATCTGCACGACCTCGGCTTCGCCCTCGAAGATGGGCACCCGCCACAACTCCGCGTCGCCTTCGCCGGCCACGGGCGAGTTGACCAGGACCCACACCGCCATGCCGTCGCGCGACAGGACCGCCTGGGACAACGCCGAACCATCGGGGAACAACGCCCACCACACCAGCGCTCCGCCGCCGTCGAACACCACGGCGGCCGGCGGATTGAACGGGAGGACGGCCAGGTACAGGAGCGAGTCGGTCATCGGCACGGTCGCGACGGCAGGCGGGATCCGCGACGACGCTTCGCGCGTGGCCCAGTCCATCCACGCGGACTCGGCGCGGCCCCCCTCGCCTTCGGCCACCGCGCGCACCTGCAGCGTGGCGCCCGGCGGCAGCCCCGCGAGGTAGGCCACGTGGGCCTCGCCGTCGGTGGTGTGCGCCTCGAAGCGCCACGAGAGGCCGTCGGCCAGCTCGACCTCGACCCACGCCGCCGCCACGTCGGTGGTGGTGAAGCGGAGCGTCGCCGCCGACGGACCCTCCACCGTCTCCCCCAGCTCGACCTCGCCGACCCCGAGCGCGTCGGGGGGGGGGGCGTCGCAGGCGAGGATCAGCCAGGGCCACATGCAGCCTCCAGGCTCCCCGGACGGGTATTCCGAGGCGCGCCGGCACGCTACGCTCCCCCGGTGTGGTCGCTGATGTCCGCGTTCGCCGCTTCGCCGCCGCCGGTCTCCGGCGGCGAGGCCGACACCGCCCACCCCGAGGTGGTGCTGCTGCTCCTCGGCGACGCCGCGGGCGACCCGCTCGGGGTGTGCACGGGCACCCGGGTGTCGCCCACCGCCGTGCTCACCGCCGCCCACTGCCTCGACGCGTCGGCCGGCCCTGCCCCCGCCCAGGTGTGGGTGGTCTCCGCGCCCGCGCTCAGCGACGCGACGACCGCCGACACCGTGGCCGCGACCGGCTGGGAGCCCCACCCCGACGCCGACCCGCTCACCGGCGCGGCCGACCTCGCGGTGGTCACCCACCCCACGGTCGCCGGGCCCGTCGCGGCGATCGACCTGACCCCGCTCACCGCCGCCCACCTCGACGCCGAGCTCCTCCTCGTCGGGTACGGCGGCACCGCCGAGGCCGACCCCAACGACGACCCGAGCCGGCGCGCCGCGACGGTCCCCCTCTACGACCTCGACGCCGCCTTGCTCTACACGTGGACGCCAGCCGCCAACGCCTGCGCCGGCGACTCCGGAGGCCCCCTCTTCCGGCGCCGCGCCGACGGGGAGCTCGCCATCGTCGGCCTCGTGAGCTTCACCAGCGGCTGCGAAGGCGGCGGCCTCGGCGGCCCCCGTGTCGCGCCCGCCGCCGCCTGGCTCGCCGAGCTCGTCCCCGAGGTCCGCCTGCTCGCGGCCGAGGCGCCGACCGACACCGGCGACACGCCGCCGCCCGACGACTGCGGTTGTGCCCACACCGGGGCGCTCCCCGCGGCGGGCACCCTCGCCGCGTGGGTTGCCATGTGCCGCCGCAAACGCCGATGAACGCG
>SXOM01000322.1 GCA_005776735.1 Pseudomonadota bacterium | reverse complement strand
GCGGGCTCCGGCTCGATGGTGGCGGGCTCGGCCTCGACCGCGGGCGCTTCGGCCGGGGCGGCGACGTGCACCTCGGGGGCCGCCGCGGCGGCGACCGGCGCGCCGTCGAGCGCCACGAGCCCCCGCTCGGCGAGGAAGGACTCGGGGCTGCCGAACATCTCGGCGTAGTCCGCGAGGCTCAGGCAGCCCTTGACCTGCAGCCGCCCGAGCTCCGAGCGCGTCTCGATGACGCTGGCGCGGCCGGAGGTCTGCGCGGAGGCGACCACCTCGGGCGCGACGATCGCGTCGACCGTGAGCTTGCACGCCCCGAGCACCAGGCGGGTGCGCGCCTGGATGCCGCGCACGTTGACGGCCGCGCCTTCGAGGTGGATGACGTCGCCCCGGAGCAGCTTGCCGTGGAGGTCGCCGCGGAGGTGCACGGTGCCGGGGAGGTCGAGCACGTCGAACTCCAGGTCGCCGCCGAGGACGGTGTTGCCGCCCACGTGGATCGCGCCGCCCACGTGGAGGCGGTTGACGTGCAGGTCGCCGTCGACGTCGAGGTCGCCCCCGACCTCGAGCCCGTCGAGCTCGACCGTGCCTGCGCGCAGGTTGCCGCCCACGCGGGCGTTGCCGCCGCGCAGGCCGCCCGCCACGTCGCCGGAGCCGGACACCTCGAAGAGCTCGGTGACCCGGACGCTGCCGTCCGCTGCGTCGCGGGAGGTGAAGTGGTCGCCCACCTGCACCACGCGCGCGGTGATGGGACCGCCCGCGCGGAGCGTGCCGGACACGATCGCATCGGCTTCCCACTCGGCGGCGCCGAGCATGACCGCGACGCCGCGCAACGAGGCGAGGCGCCCCAGGGAGCGGTGCAGCTCGATGTCGCCCTCGTTCTCGAGCCGGAGGCCCTCGGGCGTCTGTTCGAACGTGACGTCCGCGGGGATGATGAGCGGCGAGGACATACAGGCTCCGGCGTGCGGGCCAACGTAGGGTGCGGGCGAGGGCCCGTCAACCGGGCGGGCCGGAAGGTCGCGACGGTGGTTGCGTTCCGCGCGCCGCGTTGGCATCATGGCCGCATCGAGGTCCGACGCATGCTGAGCCTGCTGCTTCTGTTGTCCGCCTGCCCCAGCGAAGCCCCCGAAGGCGTCGGGGCCGCCCCCGCCGCCCCCGCTGGGGATGCGCCCCCCGCCGGAGACCCCGGCGCCGCTTCGCCCGTGCCCGGCGGCGTGCCGGTCGGGCCCACCTTCCCGACGCTCACGGTGACGCCCGGCGAGGGCGTGAAGATCAGCGGCACCGCCGAATATGCCGAGGGTGCCGGCGGGGGCACCGTCCGCCTCGACGTGCTGAAGAAGAGCGACTCCGGCCCGATGGCGTCGTTGGTGCACTCGACCACGCTCACCGGCCTCGGCGCGTTCGAGGTGGAGCTGCCGAAGAACTACGGCACGGTGCAGGTGGCGGTCTTCGTCGACTCCACGGGCGACGGCCCGTCGCCGGGCGAGCCGATGGGCGCGAGCGCGTGGCTGGACGTCGTCGACGCGCCGATCTCCGGCGTGACGCTGAACCTCGCCAAGCTCGACCCGTCGGCGGGCCCCGGGGCGCCGCCGGCCGGCACCGACGCGCCGCCGGCCGGGACCGCGCCGGGTGCACCGCCGGCCGGGGACGCCACCGCGTCGCCCCCGCCGGTCGAGGGCAGCCCGCCGCCGGCCGCAACGCCTCCGGGCTGAGCGCTCAGCCCTCGGGGAACTCGAGCCGGACTGCGCCCTCGACGAGGTCGGCCACCACGCGGCCGCCCTTGTGGAGGCGCCCGAAGAGCAGCTCGTCCGCGAGCTGCTTCTTGAGGTGGTCCTGGATGACGCGGCTCATCTCGCGGGCGCCGAACTGCGGCTTGTAGCCTTCGTTGGCGAGCCACTCGCGCAGCGCCGGCGTGAGCTCGAGGGTGACGTCGCGCGCTTGCAACTGGGCCGCGAGCTGCCGCACGAACTTGTCGACGACCTGGAGGATGACCGGCCGGCTGAGCGCGCCGAAGACCACCGACCCGTCGAGCCGATTGCGGAACTCGGGCGGGAAGACCGTCGCGAGCGCTTCGCTGACCTTGCCCTCGGCCCCCGGTGCCGAGACGCCGAGCCCAGGCCGGGCGGCTTCGCGCGCGCCGTCGTTGGTGGTCAGGTTCAGCACCACGTTGCTTAAGTCGGCCTTCTTGCCGTTGTTGTCGGTAAGCGACGCGTTGTCCATCACCGGCAACAGGATGTTGTAGATCTGGGGGTGCGCCTTCTCGATCTCGTCGAGCACCAGGACCGCGTGCGGGTTGCGGCCCACCGCGCCGGTCAACAGGCCCTCCTGGTCGAACCCGACGTACCCGGGGGGCGCGCCGATGAGGCGGCTCACGGTGTGGGCTTCGCTGTACTCGGACATGTCGAAGCGCAAGAACTGCACGCCCAGCACCTCGGCGAGCTGCTTGGCCAGCTCGGTCTTCCCGACCCCCGTGGGCCCGGAGAACAGGAACGCGCCCACGGGGCGGTTGGGCGCCCCCAGGCCGGCGCGGTTGAGCTTGATCACCGCGGCGATCGCGTCGATCGCGGGGTCCTGGCCAAAGATGCGCTCCTTGAGCGCACCGGCGAGGTTCTTCAGGTTCGAGGTTTCCTCGGCCGACACGCTGCGCGGCGGGATGCGGGCGATGCGCGCGATCACCGCCTCGACGTCGGCCATGGACACCACGCCGCCCGGCTCGGAGAGGCGCTTGGCCGCGCCCGCTTCGTCGACGACGTCGATCGCCTTGTCAGGGAGGAAACGTTCGTTCACGTAGCGGGCGCTCAGGCGCGCGGAGGCGTCGAGTGCGCCTTCGCCGTAGGTGATGCCGTGGTGTTTCTCGTAGTGGCTGCGCAGCCCCTCGAGGATGAGGATCGTCTCCTCGACCGTGGGCTCGCCCACCTCGATCGTCTGGAAGCGCCGCGAGAACGCCCGGTCCTTGCCGAACGCCTGCCGGTACTCCTGGTGGGTTGTGCTGCCGATGCAGCGGAGCTCACCGTTGGCCAGCGCCGGCTTGAGGATGTTCGACGCATCCAGCGCACCGCCGCTCACCGCGCCCGCGCCGATGACGGTGTAGATCTCGGGGGTGGACGGG
>SXOM01000321.1 GCA_005776735.1 Pseudomonadota bacterium | reverse complement strand
GACGGCACCGATCAGGACTGCGACGGCCTGTCCGACTACGACGCCGACTGGGACGGCTACGACAGCGACGCCTACGGCGGCGACGACTGCGACGACACCGCGTCCCTGGTCAATCCGGGCCGTTCGGAGATCTGGTACAGCGGCACCGACGAGGACTGCTCGGGCGGATCGGACTACGACCAGGACGGCGACGGCTTCGACGACGTCACCTACGGCGGCACCGACTGCAACGACGTCGACGTCACCATCAACCCCGACGCGGTCGAGGTCACCGACGGGCAGGACAACAACTGCGACGGCACCACCGACGAAGTCGGCCCCGATGCCGACGGCGACGGCCTGGGCGACGCCGACGAAGCGTGGATTGGCACCGACCCGGACGACCCCGACACCGACGGCGACGGCATGGAAGACGGCGACGAGATCGCGGTCGGCACCGACCCGTTCGATCGCGACACCGACGACGACGGCCTGTCCGACGGCGCCGAGTACAACGTCTACTTCTGCGACCCCCTGGTCCAGGACACCGACGGGGACTCCCTCGGCGACGCGCTCGAGGTGGGCCGTGACTACGCCACGATCCACACCACGCCCGGGTACTTCGTCCCCGACGCCGACACGAGCACCACGACCGACCCCAACGACGCCGACACCGACGACGACGGCATCCTCGACTCCAACGAGGACGCGGATCACGACGGCGCGGTGTCCACCGGCGAGACCGACCCGTTCCTGCGCGACACCGACGGCGACGGCGTCCAGGACGGCACCGAGCTCGGCTACGTCGACCCCGACACCGCCGACACCGACGACGCGGAGTTCGTCCCCGACGCCGACCCGACCACGACGACCGATCCGCTGGTGGCCGACACCGACGGCGGCGCGGTGGTGGACGGCACCGAAGACCAGAACCGGAACGGTTCGGTCGACCAGGAGGAGTGCGACCCCAACGACGCCTCCGACGACGCGTTCTGCGTGGACGACGACCTGGACGGCATCCCCAACGTGAGCGAAGCCGACTACGGCACCGACCCCAACGACGCCGACACCGACAACGACGGCATCATGGACGGGCTCGAGGTGTGGACGGGCACCAACCCGACCGACTCCGACAGCGACGGCGACGGCCTGGCCGACGGGGAAGAGGACGCCGATCAGGACGGCGAGATCGACACCGGCGAGACCGACCCGCGCACCGCCGACACCGACGGTGGCGGCGTGGCCGACGGCGACGAGCTGGCCGACGGGACCAACCCGCTCGACCCGGCCGACGACATCGTCGACGAGCCGGTCGACACCGGCGACACCGGCGAGACCGAGTACGTCTACGCCGGACGCGGCTGCAACAGCGCCGGGACCACCCCGGCCGCCGGTGTGGCCCTGCTCGCCCTCGCCGCGCTCGCGGCCCGGCGCCGTCGGTAGTCCGCACCGCGGTTTGACGCGGCCCACGGGCCGACCCGGGCGACCGGGTCGGCCCGTCGTGCTATCGGCCGGTCGTGCCGGAGTCCCACGCCAACGCCCGCAACGGTGCCCCCGTCCTCGTGTTCGACGAGGGTGGGGCCCGCGGCGGCGTGGTGCTCGTCTCCGAGCTGTGGGGGCTCGACGAAGCGTTGCGCGGCTGGGCCGCCCGCCTCGCGAACGAAGGCTACACGGTGGTCGCGCCCGACCTGTGGTGGCGGCACCCCGGCGTGCCCCCGCTCGGGACCCACGACGAGGTGCGTGCCGGCTTGCTGCTGCTCGACGATGGCCTCGCGCTCCAGGACATCGCCGCTGCCGCCGCGCTGTTGCCGGCGGGGCGCCCCCGGGTGGTGATCGGCTTCTGTGTAGGCGGGCTCTACGCGCGCATGGCGAGCGCCGCCGTGCCGGGGTTGGCCGCCGCCGTGGAGTTCTACGGCCGCCTGGTGTACCCCACGCTCGGTCCCAGCAAACCCACACAGCCGCTCGACCTGCTCCCGGGCCGGGCGTGCCCGCTGTTGTGTCACTACGGCGCCGACGACCCGATCTGCCCGCCCCACCACGTCGACGAGCTGGAGCGGCGCCTGAGCGCTCAGGCCGCGGCCGGCCGAGTGTACCGCTACCCCGGCGCCACGCACGGCTTCATGAACCACCGCCGACCGGGCGGGTCCGCGGCCACGGCCGAGCTGGCGTGGAGCCGCACGTTGCGGTTCCTCGACGAGGTGCTGGAGTAGCTCGCGGCGCCCGGGTGGATACCTTGCGACGAGGAGACCACACGATGCCCAGCCCCGCGGTGATGCCCGACGACATCGACGAGGACGACGACTTCGACGACGAGGACTGGTCCGACGACGAGGAGGACGAGGACGGCGAAGAGGGCGACGACTGGGAAGACGACGACGAGGCCGAAGAGGGCGACGACTGGGAAGAGATCGCCGACGACGAAGAAGAAGACGAGCTGGGCGACGACGAGTCGGAGGACGACTTCGACGACGAGGACGAGGAGATCGACGAAGAAGGCGACGAAGACGACGCCGGCTGAGGACGTCAGCCGGGGCCGGGCTGGTAGAACGTGCGCAGCGCTTCGATCACGGCCCGGCCCGGGCCGACGATGCGCCGTGCCGGCGGGAGTGACGCCAGGAAGACCTTGCCGTACCACATCTCGTGCAGGCGCCGGTCGCAGATCATCACCGCGCCGCGGTCGCTCCCGGTGCGGATCAGGCGGCCGAAGCCCTGGCGGAGGCGGAGCACCGCTTCGGGGAGCGACCAGGTGCGGAACGGGTCCCCTCCCCGCCGCGTGATGCGCTCGTGTCGGGCTTGCGCCACCGGCTCGGTCGGCACCCGGAACGGGAGCTTGGGGATGACCACCAGGCGCAGCGCGTCGCCCTTGACGCTCACCCCCTCCCAGAAGCTGTCGGTGCCGAAGAGCACGCTGGCGTGGTCGTCGCGGAAGCGGGCGAGCAGGCGCTCCCTGCTCTGGCGGCCCTGCCGGAGGATGGCGAAGCGACCGCCCGTCGCCGCTTCGACCCGCGCGCTGAGCTCGTCGACCGCCGCGTAGCTGGTGCACAAAACGAACGCGCCGCCCCGGCTCGCGAGGATCGCTTGTGCGACCACCTCGCCGATCCGTTCGTTGGCGTCGGGGGCGTCGGGCGGCGGCAGGTCGCGGGGGAGCGCGAGCACCGATTGCCGGGCGTAGTCGAACGGCGAAGGGAACGCCGCGAAGTGTGCACCCGCCAGGCCCACGCGGCCGAGCCACGGCTCGGCGCTGCCGTTGACCGCGAGGGTGGCGCTGGTGAGCACCGACGCAAACACCCCCTGGTGCAGGTGACGGTGCACGAACGCTCCGATGTCCAGCGGCGCGTTCGCGGCGGCCACACCGCGCTTCCCGGGGTCGAAGAAGCGCACGCGGTCGGCGTCCGGTTCGAGGAACGCCTCGGCCACGGCGGCGTGCTCCTGCAGGCGCCGCCGCGCGCGCTGCACGTCCAGGAGCGGCTGGACCTGGCCGGCGGGCAGGCGCACGTCCGCGAGGGCCGCTTCGAGCGCGCCAAGGGCGGCGCCGGCGCCCTGGAGCTCCTCGATGAGCTGCGCGAAGAACGGCGCGTCGGCCGGCGCGCCGGACACGCGCACCGGCACCTTGAACGCCTCGGCGAGCGCTTCGAAGCCCACGCCGGCGGTGTCCCCGGCGCGAGTGAGCGCGTCGGCCGCGACCACCGCTTCGGCCCGGACCTCCGGCGCGCGCTCCACGAGGCGGTCGAGCGCGCCGGGCCGCCCCCGCCGCGGCAAGAGCGGCAGGAACGCCCGCCGGATGGCGAGCTCCGAGAGCCGCGCGTCCCCGGCGCGGGTGGCGGCGTCCTCGAGGTGGTGGGCTTCGTCGAGCACCACGCGGTCGAACGGCGGGAGCAGGCCCTGCCCCCCGGTCTCCGCCTTCAAGCTCAGGTCGCGGAACAAGAGCGCGTGGTTGGCGACCACCAGGTGTGCCGCGGCCGCGGTGCGCCGCGCTTCGTAGTAGAAGCACCGGTTGAAGTGCGGACACCGCGCGCGGAGCGTCTGGTCGGAGTCGCTCTCCACCCGGTCGATGAGCTCCTCGTCGGCGTCGAACCCGAGCGACGCAAAGTCGCCCTCGCGGGTGCTCGCGGCCCACGCGGCGACACGGTCGGCCCCTTCGACCCCCTCGGCCACCGCAAGCTCGATCTTCCGCCGGCACGCGTAGTTGTTGCGCCCCTTGAGGATCGCCGACCGGTGCGGGAAGACCCGCGCGAGCACCGGGAGGTCGTCGGCGAGGAGCTGCGCCTGGAGCGTGCGGGTGTAGGTGCTCACCACCACCTTGGCGTCGTTGGCCACGGCCCACAAGACCGACGGTACCAGGTAGGCGAGGGACTTCCCGGTGCCGGTGCCGGCCTCGAGCGCCACGACGCCGCCGTCGTCGAGCGCCGCCGCCACCTCGACCGCCATCTCGCGTTGCCCCGGCCGCGGCTCCCAACCGGGGAACGCGGCCGGAAGGCGGTGGTCGAAGATGTCGCGGAGCAGCTCCCTGTCGATGCGGACGCGCTCCTTGCGATGCGGCTCCACGACCCACTGCGCACGCCCGAGCTCGTTGTCGACGATGACGAAGCCGACCCCTTCCTCGCCGAAGAGGCCTGCAAGCTCCATGTCCGGGGCGCTCGGCCGGACGTCCCCGCTCGGGTGGTTGTGGATGACCACCTGCCCCGCGCGGGCACGACCGCGCAGCGCGTTGACCGCGTCGACCGTCCCGCGGGCGTGCACCTCGATCTGCGCGACGTCGCCACGCGGATCCAACGTGCCGACCATGAAGACCTCGATTCCACCGGCCTCATGGACCTCACGGCGGAGCGCGTCGGCGGCCTCGGGGGTGAAGCGGGTGGCCGTCACCGGCCCGGCCTAACCCGGCCGACCCGGCCACCGGTTACCCGCGGGGGGTGCCGGCCACCTCGCCCCACCCCAACCTCGCCGCATGCCTGGACCGCCTGGCGGCGCACCCGCGCCCGCCCGCGGTGCTGCGTACGGCGCGCCTCGTGCTGCGGCCGTGGCAGGAGCGCGACCGGGCGCCGTTCGCGGCGCTCAACGCCGATCCGGAGGTCGCGCGGTACCTCGGTGCCGCCCTGGACGCCGCGCAGTCCGACGCCCTGCTCGACCGCCTCCGCGACGAGCGTGCGCGAAGCGGCTTCAGTTGGTTCGCGGTGGAGCACCGGGACAGCGGCGCGCTCGCGGGCGCCGTCGGCCTGAGCGTGCCGCGGTGGAGCGCCACGTTCACGCCGGCCGTCGAGATCGGGTGGCGACTCGCGCCCGCCTTCTGGGGCCAGGGCTACGCCCACGAAGCCGCGCAGGAGGTCCTGCGGTGGGGGTTCACCGCGTTGCAGCTCCCCCGAGTGGTGTCGTTCACCGTGCCCGCCAACGTCCGCTCGTGGCGGCTCATGGAGCGCCTGGGGCTCCGCCGCGCCGGCGAGTTCCTGCACCCCGCGCTCCCGGAGGACCACCCCCTCCGCACCCACCTGCTCTACTTCCTCGACGCGCCGGTCACGCCGGCGCCGCCCGCGCCCGCCCCGGTGGCCGCGCCGCCCGCGCCCTCGCCCGCGGTCCTCGCTTCGTTGGCGCTCCCGCACGTCTGGGTCGACGGAGACGGTGCGCCCCGCGTCATCAAGGAGCTGATCTGGCGCGCGGTCGAGCGCGGCGCGATCCGCGTCACCCTGGTGGCCAACCGCCCGGTCGTGGTGCCGCGCCACCGCGCGATCTCCACGGTGGTGGTGCGCGCGGGCCTCGACGTGGCCGACGACTGGATCGTGGCCCACGCAGGTCCAGGCGAGCTGGTCATCACCGCCGACGTGCCGCTGGCCGCCGAGCTCGTCGCCCGCGGGGTCGCGGTGCTCGGCACCCGCGGCGACTGGTTCACCCCGTCCAACATCGGCGAGCGGCTGAGCCTCCGCGACTTCGCGACCGAAGCCCGGGCCGCGGGCATCGTGGAGGGCGGCGGGCCCGCCGCCTTCGACGACCGCTCCCGCCGCGCGTTCGCCAACGGCCTCGACGGCTGGATCCAGCGCACCCGGTCGCGGCCCCCGTCGCCACGCACGACATAGGCGTTCGCGCCGCGCCGCGAGCCGGCCCGCCTCGGCGCGCCTCGGGACGGGCCTACCGGCTCGCCCACACGGGCTACATTGGCCCGATGTCCCACACCGTCATCCTCGCCGGGTGCGGCACCGGCGGCCACGTGTACCCGGCGCTCGCGATGGGCGACGCCCTGCGTGCGCGCGGTCACGACGTCCGCTACTACGGCGACGGCGCCCGGCTCGAAGGCCGCGTCGCCCCCGAGCGCGGCTACGCCTTCCGCGCCATCGCCGCCGCGCAATTCCCGCGCACGGGCCTCTTCGCGCGGCTGGCCTTCGCGGTGCGCCTGCTCGGCCACGTCGCCGCGGCCCGGGGGCTCCTGAAGGCCGACGGGGCGACGCTCGTGCTCGGCGTCGGTGGCTACGTCATGGCGCCCACCGTCCTCGCCGCGTGGACGCTCGGCATCCCCACCGCCATCCACGAGAGCAACGTGGCGCCCGGCCTCGCCAACCGCCTGTGCGCGCGCGTGAGCCGCCTGGTGATGCTGACCTACGACCAGACGAAGAAGCACCTGAAAACCAAGGGTGAAACCTTGACAGTCGGGTGTCCGGTCAACCCGAAGGTGCTCCAGGGCGACGGGAGCAAGTACGGCCTGCCCGCCGGTCGCCCCGTGCTCCTGGTGGTGGGGGGCTCGCTCGGCGCCGCCACCATCAACGACGTGGCGTTGGCGTGCGCGGCGACCCCGGGCCGACGCTACGCGATCCTGCACCTGACCGGGCCGCGGTACTACGACGAGATCGTGGCGAAGTACCAGGCACTCCCGGGTGGAGTCCCCGCCGACCTCGTGGTGCGCCCCTACGAAGACCGGATGGGCGACGCGCTGGCCGCCGCTGACCTCGTGCTGTGTCGGGCGGGCAGCAGCACGCTCGCGGAGCTGTGCGCGGTCGGCAAGCCGAGCCTGCTCATCCCCTCACCGAACGTCACCGACAACCACCAGGAGGCCAACGCGCGCGGACTCGAGGCCGCCGGCGCGGCGCAGGTGGTGGTCGAGCGCGGCCTCGACCTCGGCGCGGTGAGCGCGGCGCTGGCCGAACGCATGGGCGACGCCGAGGGCCTGGCCCGCATGGCGGCCGGCGCCCGTTCGCTGGCGAAGGCCGGGGTGGCCGACGAGGTCGCCGACCTGCTCCTCGCCCGCTTCCCGGGGCCATGATCGCGCTCTGGTGGGCGCTGGGCTGCTCGTGCGGCGGCCCGGTGGCCGGCGAGCTGCAGACCGACGTCGAAGCGCTCGGCGTGCGGACGGTCCTGCCGCCCGGCACCACCGAGGCGCGGTGGACCTTGCAGGCCGCCCGCGCGGGCCGAGGCGGCGTGGGGCGGGCCGACGCGCGGGTCTTCGCGTGGGTGCGCACGGAGGCGCCGGCGGAGGAGTGGCTGCGCAGCGTCGCCGGGGAGCCCCTGGGTGCGCGCGCACACAACGTCCCCGGAAACATCGCCCGCACGCTGTTCTCGGACGAGGAGCGCGCGGCGTTGCGTCACGACGAAACGAAGGACACGTTCCGGCTGGCGTGTGTGCGTTACCCCGCCGCGGCGTTGGGCCTCGGCGAGTACCGCGGCGACGTGGTCCTGGACTGCGAGACCCACCTGTACCTGGCGCTCAGCGCCCACTGAGCGGTGGGCCGGGCAAGACGCGGCGACCCGGGGCGCGGGTCGGCGTCTTCGGTCGGGGGAAGCGCTCGGCGAGGCATTTTGCGGAACGAAGTCCTCCTCACGCCAACGCGAACCAGCTCCGCCCTTCGACCAGGTCGGGACGCATGGCCGCGATCCGGCCGCGGATCTCCTCCCGCGCGCCGCGCGCGCCCACCGCCACCAGCAGCACGTCGAGCTGGGCGTCGACCAGCACCTCCG
>SXOM01000320.1 GCA_005776735.1 Pseudomonadota bacterium | reverse complement strand
GGGCTGGTCGCGGCGGTCACGCTCATGGCCAAGCTCACCACCAGCGCGGTGAGGGCCCGATGAGCGAGCTCGTCCGTCTCCGCGGCCTCGGCATCCGCACGCGCGCCCGCACGTTGGTGCAGGGCATCGACATCACCGTGCGCGCGGGGGAGGTCACGGCGCTGTGCGGGCCGTCCGGCTCCGGGAAGTCGCTCACGGCGCGCGCCTGCATGGGCGTGGTCGACGTGCAGCCCGGCCTGGTCACCGGGAGCCTGCATTTCCCCGAGCACGGCGAGCGGGACTGGTATCAGGGCGTCGCCGAGGGCGGCGCGCGTGCCCACCAGCGTCTGCTCACCGAGACGGCCGCCCTCCGGGGGGGGTACATCAGCTACTCCCCGCAGGCGGCGTCGAGCGCCCTCAACCCGGGCCGTACCATCGGGCGTCAGATGGAGATCGCGGTGGCCCGGCGCCCGAAAGCGCCCGCCGACGCCAGCGCGGCGATGCGCGCGCTCTTGCACGAAGTGGGCCTGCCCGCGCGCGCGGCGGGCTCGTTGCCGGGCGAGCTCTCGGGCGGCCAGTGCCAGCGGGCCGCCCTGGCGATCGCGATGGCCTCCGATCCGCGGGTGCTCATCGCCGACGAACCGGAGACGGGGCTCGACCCGGTGCTCCGCCGCCAGGTCGTCGAGCTCCTGCTCACGGTCGGGAAGGCCCACGGGTGCGGCATCCTCCTCATTTCGCACCACGAGGACACGGTGCACCGCATCGCAGAGCACGTGGTCCGCCTGTCCGCGCCTGCGGGCGCCGGGGGGTCAGCATGACCGCGATCGTCGAGATCAAGGCCGTGCACAAACGTTTCGACGTGCCCGGTCCGTGGCCGTGGAGCCCGCGTCGCGAGGTCCACGCCGTCCGCGGGGTCGACCTCGTCGTGGCGCCGGGCGAGGTGGTGGCGTTGGTCGGCCAGTCCGGCTCCGGAAAGACCACGCTCTCGCGCATGGTGCTCGGCCTCGAGTCGCCCACCTCGGGCGAGATCTGGATCGAGGGGCGGCGCTGGGACAACCTCGGCGAAGCCGAACGCCAGGCGCGACGCGTGAATTACCAGTACATTCCGCAGGATGCGATGTCGGCCCTCGACCCGCAGCAAACGGTGCTGGAGGCCATCGTCGAGACGCTGACCGTCCTGGCCGGGCGCAGCCCCGAGGCCGCGCGCACCCAGGCGGAGACGATGCTCGCCCGCCTCGGTCTCGCCCATCGCCACGCGGCGCTCCCGCGCGAGCTGAGCGGTGGCGAGCAGCGTCGCGTGACGTTGGCCCGGGTCCTGGCGCTCTCGCCGCGGTTGGTCGTGGCGGACGAGCCCACCTCCGGCCTCGACCCCGACCGGCGCGCCGCCGTGCTCGAAGACCTCGTGGGCAACCTGCCCGAGGGCGCCGGGTGTATCCTGGTCACGCACGATCTCGACGCAGCCGTCGACTATTGCCACCGCGCGGTGGTGATGCTCGAGGGCGAGGTGATCGAGGTCGTCGACCTCCGTCACCAAGAAGCGACCCACCCGTACACCAAGTCCCTGCTCGACCCCTGGCACGAAACCCGGAGCTCCCCATGACCCGCACGCTGCTCCTCTGCGCGCTTGGCCTCACGCCCGTCCTCGTGGCGCCCGCCTACGCCGGCGACGTCGAACGGGCCGAGCACACCCGCATCTCCGAAGAGATGCGCAAGCTCGCCCAACGCAACGCTTGGACCGCGGTCGAGGCCCAGTACCAGAAGCTCGAGGCGCTCGAGGTCAAGGGCGAGGTCCTGACCTACCAGGAGAACAAGCTCGGGGCCGAAGCGGCCCGCTCGATCGGCAACATCACCGGGTGTCGCAACCGGCTCGTCAAGGCCTCCAAGCTCGACCCCAAGCCGGAGATCCTCGACTGGCTCGCCGAGATCGATCGGTCGTACGGCCCGGTCAAGGTCACCTTCGACCCCGACTTCAGCGGCGAGCGCACGCTGGTGCCCACCGAGCCGCCGTTTGCGCCCGACCAACGCGCCGCCATCGGCTGGGTCGCCACCTACATCGTCGAGAACGACTTCGACGGCATCCTCCCCGCCGGCGAGTACACCATCTCCGGGGTCAAGGTGAACGTCGTGGTCGGCGGCGCGCAGGCCGTGGCCAAGGTCGAACGGCTCAAGTCCGACAAGAAGCGCCTGTTCCACTTCGCCTACGCGGGGCCGCGGCTCGAGCTCGGCGTGGCGGTGCTCTTCCCCGGCGACTCGTTCACCGGGGTGGTCTCGGAGACGACCAGCCTGCAACCCGAAGCGTTCGGCGGCGCCGGCGGCCGCCTCGGCGTCGGGTTCGAGCTGGGCGCGAGCGAAAACTTCGGCGTCATCGCGCAGGTCGGGTACCACAACCTCTTCGGTTCGCCGACCATCGAGGAGGGCGCGCCGGAAAACTACGTGGTCTCCCCCAACCAGGTCCACATGGGGTACGGCTGGCTCGCCGCCTCCATCCGCCTGGATGATCTGTGGATCGCCGCGGGTCCTCTGTGGGGAATCGGAGTGGGCACGGTGACCGGTCTGGACCCCGCGTGTGTCTCCAGCGAAGCGTGCACCGACCCCAACGGCCAGGTGTTCAGCGACACCCGCTACGCCGACTACCAGCAGCTCTCGGGTACGATCATGGCCGGCGGTGGCGCCGTCAGCGTGTCGTACGCCTTTGTCGACATCGGGAGTCTCCGTGGCGCCGTGAGCGTCGAGGGTGGCGCCCAGACCGATCTCGTCCGCCTGTACCCGTGGGCCCAGGCGGCCTTCACCGTGGCCCCGTCCTCGTCCGACGGAAAGAAGAAGTGACCATGTTCGCGCTCCTCGCTTCGCTCAGTTTCGCTGGTGCCGCCGAGGTCTCCTGGGTCGGCGGCGGCCACGGGAGCAACCCCCAGTGGTCGGCCGACGGCAGTTGGCTCGCCTTCGAGGTCAACAACAACTCCGACAAGGTCGACCTGTACATCGTCCGCGTGTCCGGCGGTGCGCCCGGGGCCCCGACCAAGGTGGCGATCCCCGGCTCGTCGTCGAGCTTCTCGGGCGGGGGCGGGTTCGCGGCCGCGCCGGTGTGGCACCCCAAGCAGGCCATCCTCGTCTTCTCCGGGGCCAACTCGGGCGGGACGATGCGGTTGTACTACCTGGCGGCGTCCAACCCGGCGCCGACCGAGTACCTCAACTCGAGCCAGGCGCCGGGGTCGCTCGCGTGGCCGACGATCTCCCCCGACGGTTCCACGGTGGCGTTCGTCACCTCGGCGTCGGGCGCGGGCGACGTGATGCTCTTCTCCCAGCAGACCAACAAGGTCACGCCGGCCATGCCGAGCACCAAGGAGCCGGAGAACGCGCCCACCTTCGGGCCCGACAACAAGCGCGTGGTCTTCTCGCGCAAGAACTACGGCACCGAGGACCTCTTCACCATCACCACCGGCGAGACCGCCGCGGTGCCGGTGAAGGGCGCGACCGGCAACGGCGACCAGACCCGTCCGCGCATGTCGGGGTCCAACGTCGTCTACTTCACCGGCGAGCGGGGCGACGACCACTGGGACATCGGGGTGGTGCCGGTGTCGGGTGGGGACCGCCGCGTGGTCGCCAAGGACGTTCGTCTCCCGATCCGCGCCGCGCCCACGCTCACGCCCGACGGGTCGGCGGTGGTGTACGGCTCCAGCGAGCCGGCCAAGGACGGCAGCGTCTACGTCAGCAAGCTCGATGGCAGCGGTACCGTCGAGATCAAGACGGGGCAGGCGGCGGTGGGCGAGCCGGCGGTCATCTCGGCCGGCGGCAAGACGCTCCTGGCGTTCACGTGTCTGCCGTCCAGCGGCAGCGACTGGCGCCAGCTCCACGTGATCGACGTCACCGGCAAGTTCTGACGACCAGGGGCGTGGCGGGCGCGGCGCGACCGGCCCGATCGCGGCCTGCGGCCGCTCGGTGCCGCGTCCGGCCCGCGCCCGGCTCCCGTCGCGGCGTGCACCGGCCTCGGATCCTGTCCGGATGGTCGCGGCACGCCGCCCGCCTGCGTCAGTCCACCGGCAGCGTGCATCCGTCGTCGGCGAGGTAGTTCATGCCGGAGTCGTCCCAGTAGCCGTGGGCGAAGCTGGAGCCTGAACCCGGGAAGTACCAGTCGACGCTGCCGTCGCCGAGGCGTTCGACCGCGTAGGGTTCGGTCATCGTCTCGTAGCCCTGGTACTGGCTGGCCGGGCAGGTCGTCAGGTCGAGGTTGACGGTGGCTTCGGCGGTGAGGCCGAAGTCGCAGCTCGTACACGCCCCCTTGGCGCTCGCGGTGGCGACGACGTCGAAGAAGACCACGCAGTCTTCGAGGCCGCGCTCGATCCACGCGTCGTTGCCGAAGAGGTACCACGCCTCCTGGCCGGCCCAGCCCGACGCTTCGTCGCCGAGGAACTCGCCCCAGTAGTACTGCTGGGCGGCGGGGACGTCGTCGTGCCCACCGATGACCTGGCAGGCGTCGGCGTTCTTCGCCATGTCGTCGCGAACGTCGCGCAGGCCGGTGGCGCCGGTGTCTCCCGTGTCGCCGGTGTCGGTGTCGGTGTCCGAGTCGGTGTCGGTGTCGGTGTCGGTATCGGTATCGGTGTCGGTGTCCGCCTCGCCGGTGTCGGCGCTGTCGGTCGGAGTGGCGCAGGCGAGGGTCAACAGGAGGGTGAACATCTGCGGAGTGTAGCGCGGAACCGGAGGGGTGCGCCGGGTGTCCCGGAGTGCGCACTGGATAGACAAGCGCATGCTCAGCCTCCTCGTCTCGTTCGCCGCCGCCCAGGACCTCGACTTCGGCGTCACCCCCGCGCCCGGACCCAAGGAGAACCCCGCGTTCTTCCTCACGCCCACCCGCAACCTCAAGTCGTTGTACGTCCTGTGCGACGCCGGCGGCAAGAAGGTCGAGGTGGAGAAGGGCTCGGTCGCCGCGATGACCAAGGTGACCGTGAACTTCCCGAGGAACGAAGCGGTGAGCACCGCGTCGTGTTTCGTGCGGGCGACGTTCGTCGATGGCGACGTGGTCGAGCAGGACGTCCCCGTGGAGTGGGCCTACCGCCTGCCGCTGAGCATCGACCTGTCGCGCGCTTCGGCAGACCTGCAGGCGCGCACGGTGACCGTGCGGACCACCGCCAAGGTCGACGAGGCGGAGATCACCGCCTACGGCGCTCACAAGGCGGTCCTGGACAAGCGCGTGGTGCCGATCGGGCAGGGCCCCGGCGACGTGAACGTGCCGTTCGTCGGCGAAGCGCACGAGGTGGTGCTGATGGACGTGACGCTCCGCAACGGCAACGCCTGGGCGGGGTTCACCTACTCGCCGTGGTTCCTCGACATCCCCCACGACGACGTCCTCTTTGCGACCGACAGCGACCTCATCCCCTCCGACCAGGAGTGGAAGATGAAGAACGTCCTGGAGCAGCTCAACGACGTGCTCGACAAGTACGGCGCCATCGTGCCGGTGAAGCTCTACATCGCCGGGTGCACCGACACCGTCGGCGACGGCGCCCACAACCGCGACCTGAGCGAACGGCGGGCGCGCTCGATCGCGCGGTGGCTCCAGGGCCACGGGTTCGCCGGCAAGGTCTTCTACTACGGCTTCGGCGAGAGCCTGCTCGCGGTGCAGACCGGGGACGGCGTGGACCAGCCGGTCAACCGCCGCGCGCTCTACATGGTCGGCGCCAACCCGCCGCCGGCCGGCTCGGGCATCCCGAGCGTGGGCTGGAAGGCGCTGTAGCGAGGCCCCGCCCGCTCAGCGGAGCACGTAGACCACGCCGAGCTCGAGGCCGAGGATGTGCTCGTCGATGGTGCCGGCGGCGCCGAGGTCGGTGGTCGGCAGGTAGTGCCAGTCCCACGCGACGCCGGCGCGGAACGCGACCGGCGCTTCGCCGAGCGGCACGTCGAGCAGGGCGCCGACGTGGGTGCCCGCGGGCGCCCACGCGAAGGTCTCCGCGACGTCGAGCTCGAGGTGGAGCTCGGAGGGGAGGTCGACGTTCAGCTCGCCCACCACGCGCACGCCGAGCCAGTCGGCGACGGCGAGGTTGGCCGCGGTGCGGAACTCGTCGGTGTAGGTGTAGTACGGGGCGCTGAGCGACTGCAGGTCTACACCCCCGCCGACGTGCAGGCCCTCGGCCACGCCGTGCAGGTAGCGCCCGCCCACCGTCACGTCGCGCACGAGGACCAGGAAGCCTTCGCCGTTGACGCTGTAGACGTTGGCCGTCATCCGCCCGTCCAGGCCGAACGCGACGCGGCCCGGCCCCACGGGGACGCCGAAGTCGGCGTGCGCCCCGAGCCCGAAGAACCCGGCCCCCGGCGCTTCGGTGGCGGCGTTGGCCAGCCCGCCCCCGCCGTCGGAGGTCAGCGAGTAGGGCCCGCGGGTGTTGGCCAGGCCCGCGCCGAACCGCCCGCGCGCGGGTTCGCCGTTGCCGCTGCGCGCGGGGCCGGCCGGCTTCTTCACGCCGATCGTCCCGCTGCTGCCGCCGCCGAACCCGCTTGGTTTGCTCTCCGCGACGACCGTGGCGGTGGCGCGCGCCCCGCCCGCCTGCTCGAGCGTGGGGAGCTCGAGCGCGGTGATGGCCAGGCCTGCGGCCACCGTGATCTTCAGCGGGCCGTCGGTGCCGGCGGGCAGGGCAACGTTGAACTTGTAGTTGCCGTCCCGGCTGTCGGTGATCGGCCCGACCGTCGCGGGCGCCGCGCCGATCTGCAGCTTCTGGCCGGCCACGCCGAGCCCGTTGTCGTCGACGATGAACACCTGCACGGCGATGTTCGCGCCCGGCGTGGTGTACCCGGGCGTGGAGCTGATCTGCATGTCGGCCGGCGGGCCGCTGGCGGGCACGACCCCGTCGCGGACGATCGTGAGCGTGGGCGACGCATGGCGCCACTTCTCCAACGACGCCGACCACGCCGCCGGACCGCCCGACTCGACGGTCAGGAACTGCTTCTTGCCGACCTGGAAGATCGGGAGCTCGACCATCAGGCCCGCCGCTTCGACGTGGATGGTGCCGAGGCCCGCGGTGGTGCCCGCCTTGAAGTTGGCGTGCGCGATGCCCCGCGCGTCGGCCTTGACCGAAGCGGGGAGGACGCCGTCCCCACGCGGCACCGAGAGCTTGAACTCCACGTTGGGAACGGGGAGATCGTAGGCATCGACCGCGACGAGCGTGAGCGACGTGCTGTCGAGGCCGTTGCCGACCACGGTGGGCGAGCCGGCCCACACCAAGAGGCGCGCCGGCGCGAGCGACGACACGTCCATCGGGGGGGTGCCGTACACGCGCGCGCGGTCGAGCTTCGACGAGCCGCTGACCGACACCGAGTAGCTGCCGTCCTTGTGGTCGGTGACCTTCCCCGAGATCGACGCCCCGTCGGCGGTGATCGAGGGCGCCCGCCCGGAGAGCGCGACCCCGGCCGCGTCCTTGAGCCG
>SXOM01000319.1 GCA_005776735.1 Pseudomonadota bacterium | reverse complement strand
CGGGGAGGTCGAGCACCCGGTCGGCGTAGTCGAAGACCGAGGCGTAGCCGAGCTCGGCGTAGAGGCGGCGGTCGGCCAGCTCGGCCAACAGGACCGCGAGTTCGTGCTCGGCCTGGCGGTGGACGCGCCGGTTGTCGAGGAGGCGTGCATGCAGGTTCGTGGCGGCTTCGATTCGCATGAAGACCCGGTATCACGACGATTTTGGCCCAGAATTCATGGCGCCAGGATGCGTCCCGGCGCACTCGGGAGGGGCGCGAAGGCCGTCGGGCGCGGCGGATGCGTCCTGGGGGCATCGACGGGCGAGTGAGGGGCCCTGGCGAGCGGGTCCCGGCCCCCCTTGGAACGCCCCGCGAAAACCGCCGTGGAGCGGTCGAAGAGTTTATTTTCGTGCCCCACGTGGGGCGCCGGCGTTCGCGAGAGGCCGCCGGACCTTGTCTGGCGCGAGCATGCAGACCCGTCGGCCCGCCGTTGGGTCGGGCATGTCCACCCGCGCCCGCTGCGTCGGACCCGAGCTCGGCTCGCGGGGATCGCGCCCTCATCGACGGCCACCTCGCCGCTCCGGCGGCTCCGGCGCCACTCACGCGAGCTGTGAAACTCTGCCGCGCCACCCTGGAGAAACCGTTGGACCTCGTTGATCAGCTTCGCGCCCTCTCGTCCCGAATCCCCACCTTGCAGGCCCATACCCGCACGGAGGAAGGAACGAAACATGCCATGGTCCTGCCGTTCATCGCGGCGCTTGGCTACAACGTGTTCGACCCGACGGAGGTGGTGCCGGAGTTCGTGGCTGACGTCGGCATCAAGAAGGGCGAGAAGATCGACTATGCGATCATGCGGGACGGCAAGCCGATACTCCTCATCGAGTGCAAGGGGGCGGGTTCGAACCTGGATGCGGAACACGCCAGCCAGCTCTTCCGCTACTACCATGTGACCAGCGCCAGGATCGGAGTGCTGACCAACGGCATCGTCTACCGCTTCTTCACGGACCTCGAAGAGAGCAACAAGATGGACACCAAGCCATTCTTGGAGGTCAACCTCCTCGACCTGCACCCCTCGCAGATCGAGGAGATCAAACGATTTTCAAAGTCGGCGTTCAACATGGAGGACGTGCTCAGTGCCGCGGTGGAGTTGAAGTACACCAAGGAGATGAAGCGCCTCCTCTCCGAGCAGATGGAGGCTCCGTCCGAGGAGATCGTCCGCTTCTTCACGGGGCGTGTGTACAGCGGCTCGAAGACCCAGAAGGTGATGCAGCAGTTCACCGACATCACCAAGCGGGCGCTGAACCAGTTCGTGAACGAGCGCATCAACGAGCGCCTCAAGTCCGCCCTGGGACCGGACTCGCCGACGGTGGAGGCATCGAGGTCCATCCAGCCCACAGCCTCCGCCTCGGCCCTCGCCCCGGCGGAGCTGACCGCCTCCGAAGAGGCCAAGGTCGTCACGACCGATGACGAGCGCGAGGGCTTCATGATCGTCCGCGCAATCCTCTGCGGCACGGTCGACCCGAAGCGCGTCGCACTTCGGGACGCCTCCACCTACTGCGCCATCTTGCTCGACGACAACAACCGCAAGCCGATCTGCCGGCTGCGGTTCAGCGCGAGCAAGAAGCGGGTTGGCATGTTCAATGCAGAGAAGGTGGAGGATGTCGCGGACATCGCCGAGCTCAGCGATCTGTACCAGCACGCGGAGCGTCTCCGGGCGACGGTGCTCGGCTACGACAAGAAGTAGCGCCTGGCGTTGGGCACGCGTGCCGTAGGCGAACGCCCCCCTCCGGTGACCAGCGCCCGCAGGACGGCAAACTCAGGCCCTACGCCAACCAGCCGGCGCCGCGCATCTGCTCCACGATGAGCGGCACGGTGACCGCCAGCCCCTCCTCGTCGCAGTGGCCGTCGTCGAAGAACAACGCTTCGCGCACGGTGGCGTCGCTCTCGAAGCGGTCGTAGAACGCGCGCGGGAGCCCGTGGGGCGCGGCGGCGCCGCTGACGAGGCGCTCGTCGGCCTCGCCGCGGACCATGTGCCAGGTGCGGCCCTCGACGAGCATCCGCGCGCCCCGCTTGCCCTGCGCCGCGCGCACCCCGGGCGTGAGGTCGAAGACCGGGATGTCGGGGAGCTGGGCCCGCAGGCCCGCCACCTCGTCGTCCCACACGTCGCACCCGTGAGGATCGAACTGGCTGACCGGCGGCAGGAGCACCATGATGCGCACCCCGGGCAACGCCCGCTGCGCCGCGCGCACCGCCGACGCGTACTCGGCGTAGGGGTTGGGCATCGGCGGGAGCCGCCGGGTGAAGAACACCCCGCTGAGGCCGAGCTGCGGCGCCGCGTGCTCGAGCCACGCTTTCATGTTCTCGAGCGCCTGTCCCGGCACGCCGGCGTTGAGGACCTCGGCGCGGTGGCCCCCGGCGCCCAGCGCCGCCTCGAGCTGCGCGGGCCAGGTGCGGTCGTCGGGGACGCCCCACCCGAAGGTGGTGCTGTCGCCCACGCCCACGTAGCGCTTGACCCCCGCCGCGGGGGCGCTGCCGTGCCGATCGCCGCGCAGGCGCCGGGACGACGTGGACACGGTGAACTGGCGCACGCGCGTGATGCCGCCGCCGCGACCGGACTCGCCGAGCTCTTCTTTGTCGTGCGGGCGGTCGGGCACCTGCATGAGCGCACCGTCGAGGTCGGGCAACAACCACGAGCTGACCCCCACCTCCGGCCACTCGCCGGTGATGCGCTCGGAGACGAGCCCCCCGGTGCGCCGGTAGCGCTGGTAGGCCACGCCCCCCGCAACCGCGCCCACGGCGACGGCGGCCGAGCCCGCCTTGAGCAACGTGCGCCGCGACCACATCACATCACCCCGAAGCGGTAGGTCTTGGGCAGCAGGTTTTCTGGAGGTTGATCCCAGTACAACCACACGAGCACGGCGACCACCACCGCGGCGGCGCCGCCCACCCAGATGAGCATGTCCTTCTGCGTGTCGGTCACCACGGCCGGATAACCCACCCGTGCGCTACGTTCCCGCCGATGCGCCGCGCGCTCCGCAACCTGCTCTTCAGCCTGGTGCTCGCCGCCGGGGTGCTCGGCGCCGCCGAGGCCGTGCTCCGCGTCGCGGGCGTGCCCGACCCCGGCCTGTACGCGGGCGACATCGGCTCGGTGTGGACCCTCCGGCCCGGCCTCGCCGACCACGAGGTCCCGTTTCGCGAGCGGGGCACCACCTTCCGGGTGCGCACCAGCTCGGTCGGCTACCGGGGGGCCGAGCCCGCCCGCGGGGCGGTGGTCTGCCTCGGCGACTCGACGACGTTCGGCTGGGGGGTCGAGGAGGACGAGGCCTGGCCGGCACGCCTGGGCGCCGCCCTCGGCGAGCCCACGGTCAACGGGGGGGTGCCGGGCCACTCCACGCACCAGGGCCTCGCCACGCTCGACACCGCCCTCGACCTGGCGCCCAGCCGCGTGGTCCTCGCGTGGTTGGTGCGCGATGCCGAGCTCGCTGCCGCGCCCGATCGGGTGCGCGCCGCTGCGCCCAGCCGCGCCCCCGACCTGGCGCTGGTGTCGCTCTTGCGGAGCCTCCGCCCCGCGCCCCCGCCGGTCGCGGGGACCACCCCGCGGGTGCCCGCCGAGGACTACCTGGCCAACCTCCGCGAGGTCGTGTCCCGGGTGCGGGCGGCGGGCGCCGAGCCGCGGGTGCTCGCCTTCCCGATGCTCGATCCGCCACGGGCGCACCTGCGCGCGCTCGAGGTCCTGGCCACCGACGTGCCGGTGCTCACCCCGTCGTTCCCCGCCAGCGCCTTCTTCCCCGAGGACCCGATCCACCTCACCGCCGAGGGCAATGCCGCGCTGGCGACGTTGGTCGCCGACTGGCTGCGCTCCCCCGGCGCCCTGCGCGACCCGCACGCCCCCCACGACTGACGATCAGCGCGTCGCCGCCTCGGTCGGCGCCGCCTCGAGCCGCTTCCGCAGGAACAACATCAGCACCGGAGCGGCGATGGTCATGAGCCCGACCACCAACCACAACTGCGTGCTGTCGCGCGGCCCCTCGGCCGGGCACCAGCGGGCCAGCATGTAGCCGCTCAGCCAGCCCACGACCGGCTTGGCCAGAAACAGCGGCACCTCGGACAGGCCCATGTACGAGGACTCCCGGCCCCGCGGCGCGATGGTGGCCGTGTACTCGTACAACCGCGGCGACCACAACGCTTCGCCGAGCGAGAGCGTCACGATGAAGATCACACTCGCTTCGACCGAGGTGGAAACGGCCATCGCGAACACCGACAGCGCCGACAGGAGCGCCCCCGCCACGATCACCGGGTACGGCCGCATGTGGCGGGTGAGCGCCGTGACCACCGGTGTCAGGAGGATGATCATGGCCGGGTTGATCGACCAGTACCACGCAAACGGGAACTCCTCCCCGAACTCGCGCAGGGTGTACTTCGGCCACGTCAGGTGGGCATGCTGGAAGATGAGCCGAACGAACGTCAACAACGCCACAAAACTCATGAAGAGCCAGAACGCCCGTTCGCGGGTGACTTCGCGCGCGATGGCCAACGGGTTGGCCGCCGGACCGGCGTCCCGCGGCGGGTCGCGCAACAGCGACGCAAGGCCGAGGTTGCCCACCGAACACACGAAGCCCACCAGGAAGACCATCTGCGAGCTGGAGAAGTGATGCCCCGCCACGTCGGCGCCCGCCTTGAACCACTCCCGGAACTCGGAGATGAGCGGGCCTTGCGACAACGACCCGAGGTTCATGATGACGTAGTACAACGAGAAGGCGAACGACACCGTGGCCGGCGTGGTGTAGGCGCGGACCGCGGCGTTCATCGTCGGCTTCATCGAGGCGATGCCCCAGACCGACACCGCGAGCGCGACGTAGATCTCGGCCGGCCCGCCCGAGAACGCCAAGAGCCCCCGGCCGACCGCGGTGGACGCCGCCGCGATGAGCAGCGCCTTGCGTACGCCCATGGAGTCGGCGATGAACCCGGCGAAGAAGACGACGAGCGAGATCGCGGTGGTCCACGTTCCGGCCACGCTCCCCGCCCCCTCGTCGGAGTAGGCGTGGTCGTCGCTGAGGAAGATGACCAACAGCGAGTACACCGTGAAGTAGGCGACCGACTCCAGGAACTTCATCGCGTAGATGATCCACAGCTCGCGGGGGGCGGCCGCGAGGGCACGAAGGTCGGCGGAGAGGTTCGACATCCCGCCGCCATAGCGTGTCGGGGCGGCGCGCCGCGACCGTCCCGAGAGGATCTGGGGCGGGCGCGCGCCGCGGCGTAGGTGCGACCGAAACCGGAAGCGGGCGTCGGCATCGCGGGGACGTGCTCCTCCAGCTCCTCACCGCGTGTGATGCCACCGACACGGCCGACCCGACCGAGGTGCGCCTCGCCGACGGATGCACGCCGGGCACCCCGGCGGTCGACCCGCTGGTCGAACGTTCCGCGTTGTCGGTCACCTCGGCCGAGCCGGGGCAGCCGTTCATGGAGCTGGTCGAGGTCGACCTCGTCGACGACGTCGCCTGGGCGGTCGGCCAGGGCGGCCTGCTCGTCGCCGGTCTGGACGACGCGGGCACCCTGACAGAGCGACACCGCGACCCCGGGATGGGCCGCCACCACCGCGTCGAGCTCGCCGGCGACGCGGTGGCGTTGGCGCACCGCGACGCCGGGCTGGAGCTGCGCGCCCAGGCCGATCCGGGCACGACGGGCGCCACCCGGACGGGCCCGGGGGCGGAGGGCATGGCCGCGGTCGGAGACCGCCTGTACGTGGCCGACCGGACGCGCGGGCTGGTGGTGTACCGCGTCGGCACCGCGGACGCCCTCGAGGAGATCGGCGTGGTGGCCGGGGCCGCCGCGACGTGGGAGCTCGCGGCGGCGGGAGGTGTGCTCTACGGGGCGGACAACTCGCTCGGCCTGGTCGCCTGGGACCTGGCCGACGCCGACGCGCCCGTGTACCTCGGCGCCCTCGGTGCGCCGGGGGGCGCGCTGGACGTCGACTTCGAGGCCGGCGTCGTGTACGTCGCGCGCGGCGCCGCGGGGGTGGACGTGTACGACGCCGACGATCCGACCGCGCCCACGCTGGCGACCACCCTGGACGTGGGCGGGAGCGCCGTCTCCGTGGCGGCGAGCGCGGGCTGGCTGTGGGCTGCCGACCACGAGTCGGTGCAGGTCTGGCGCACCGAGGACCCCCCGGCACCCACGCCGTTTGCGCACCAACGCACCCGGCAATTCGCCCTCGCGGTCGACGCCGACGGCCCGAACGCCGTCGTGGGGGACTGGGGCTACCTCGAAGCGTGGTCGGTCGACTCGGGCGGGGTCGGTCCGGCGTTGGACCTCGACGTCGACGCACTCCGCGCGGCCGCGGGCGAGGCCACGCTCACCCTGACCAACCGGGGCGCAGGGCCCTTGGAGCTGCGCGGCGCCGAAGCCTTCGGCGCGGAGGTCTGGGCCACCTCCGCCGCGCTAGACCCAGGCGAGTGGGGCACGGTGTCGGTGCGGTGGTCGGGGGCGGCGCCGAGCGAGCTGTGCCTCGCGACCAACGACCCGGACCTTCCCACGCTCACCCTCCCGATCGGCGCGGCCCCCACGCCGCCGGTGGGGGAGCCCGCGCCGGACTTCACCCTGCCGGTGCTCGACGGCGGGACGGTGCGACTGTCCGAGCAGCTCGGCCACCCCGTGGTCCTGGCCTACTTCGCCACCTGGTGACCCGTGTGTCCGTCCGAGGTCTCGGACATCGACGACAACGTGTGGGCCCGGTACCGCGACGCGGGCGTGGTGGTGTGGGCGATCGCCTCCGACGATCCGGAGGACGCCGTGCGGGCGTTCGCCGACGCGCTGGCCTTGGAGCTACCCCTCCTGCTCGACGAGGGCGGCGCCGTGAAGGCCAGCTACCCGCAGACGATGGCGTTTCCGACGGCTGCGTTCCCGCAACTCTGGGTGGTCGGCACCGACGGCCGCATCGCGTACGTCGCCAACGAGTACGAAGCGGGCGAGCTCACCGCCGTCCTCGAGGCCGAGCTCGCGGGGGAGTAGTGCCCGCACGAGGGCGGCGCGCCACGCGCCGGACCCCGCCCGACGCGCGGACGGTCGCGGCGGGGCGCCCGGGAGCGCCGGTCAGTACACCGCCAACCGGTAGAACGTGGTGGTGATGTAGTCCGCCATGTACAGGTACCCGTCGGTCCCGACCGTGCACGAGCCGTTGTTGCCATGGTCGACGGGGAAGGACGTGATCGTCGCCCACGCGTCGGAGCCCATGTCGTACTGCCACAACGAGGTGCCGCTGGAGCCGCCGGCGGTGTAGAGGTGCCCCGACCAGTCCCCACAGAAGATGTCGTTGTGGAACCCTTCGGGGTGCGGCGTCATCGTGGTGAAGGCGTGCGTGGACGCGTCCATGCGGTACAGCGGGCCGGTGGAGAAGCCGCCGAAGTACACCGCGTCTTCGGTGGGGTCGTACGCGAGGCGGGTCTCGTAGAGGCTGCCGTGGCCGTGGTTGTAGTAGGACACCGTGTCGGTCGCGACGTCGTACTCGACGATGTTGCCCGCGCCGGTGTGGCCCCAGATGTGACCGTCGCAGTCGGCCACCGTCTGGTTGTAATCGTCGCTCCCGGTGAAGGTGGCCATCGAGGTCCAGGTGTCAGCGGCGATCTCGTACTTGTAGACGTTGCCACAACGCATCATCCACAGGTCGCCGTCGTAGGGCGCCATGCTGTTCCACGTGCCGGTGCACGGGGTGCTCGACGACACCGACGTCCACGTGTTCGTGGCGGGGTCGTAGTAGCTGAGGTTGCTGCCATACGCGTTCCAAACGTAGTCCATGTCGTCGCCCTTCCAGGTCATGAGCGAGAACAGGTAGTTGGGGGCGTTGGCCAGCCGCGACCAGGAGGTGCCGTAGGTGCCGCTGAGGCCGGGGCTGTCGCAGCTCCCGGTGCCGATGGTGACGCTGTCGCTGCCGGTGGCGCCGGACACGGTGCCGTCGTCGGGCGTCACGGTGCACGTCCACACCTCGCCCCGGTCGGTGACACTGCCGGGGATGGTGTCCCCGGTCTCGTAGGTGGTGGTGGCGGCGGTGTAGGCCACCCCGTCGACCGTCCACGCGAAGCTGTAGGTGATGACGTCGCTGGTGTCGGCGTCGGCGCTGTCAACGGTGACCTCGCACAACAGGTCGTCGGACGAGGACGGGCTGTCGGGGGTGACATCGACGGTGGGGGCGGTGGGGACGCTGTTGTCGACGGTGACCGAGGCGCTCACCGGCGCGCCGTAGTCGCTCCCGTCGTAGGGGGTGACGGTGACGGTGACCGTGTCGCCCACGTCGAACCACGTGCTCCCGGCGAGGCCCGAGGCCGTGGCCGTGGTGGCCGTGCCGTTGATGGCCCAGGCGTAGCTGTAGCGGACCGTGTCGCCGTCGGCGTCAGTGGAGCTGACCGCGGTGCTCAGTGTGTCGTCGGTGTCGGGCGGGTTGGGCGAGAGCGTGACCGACACGATCTCGGGAGCGGTGTTGCCGATGACGAGGCTGTCGCTCAGCGCCGTCCCGGTGTCGGTGCCGTCGTCGGGGGTGACCGTACACGACACCGTGTCGCCCGAGCCGAAGGCGCCGGCGAGCGTGGTGCCGGTGCCGACGGCGGTGCCGTTGACCTCCCACACGAGCGTGGACGCGTCGGCGTCGCCGTCGGCGTCGGCCCAGCCCGTCCACGTGCAGGTGAGCGTGTCGGCGGCGCCGGCCGGATCGGGGGTGATGGCGACCGAGGTGAGGGCCGGCTCGGAGTTCCCGATGGTCAGGGCGGCCGTACCGGAGGGACCGTCGACCAGGCCGTCGTTGGGGGTGACCTCGACCTGCCAACGGTCCCCGCGGGTGGTGGCGGACGCGGGGAGGATGGCGCTGGTGCTCGCCGTGGAGGCCGCGCCGTCCACGCTCCAGGCGTAGGTGTAGGTGATGGGATCGCCGTCGGGATCGGTGCTCGGACTGTCGAGGTTCGCGGTGAGCGCGTCGTCGGTGAGCGCAGGGTCGGGGCTCAGCGAGACCGTGGGGGCCGAGGGCGCCCCGTTGACGTGGATGTCGAAGCTCTCGCGCGTGTAGAGCCCCGAGGTGTCGGTGACGGTGACGAGGATGGTGTGCGCCCCGGCGCTCAACCCGCTCTCCGAGAAGAGGATGCGGCCGCTCGGGTCGGCGCCCTCCAGCGAGAAGGTGCCGTCGAGCGTGCTCACCCACGCGACGGTCAGGTCCTCGGCGTCGTCCTCGGCGTCGACCACGTCGGCGTCGAAGACGATGCCCTCGCCCTCCTGGTACACGTCCTCGTCGAGCGGGAGGTTGACCACGATCTCGGGCGGGCTCGAGACGATGAGCTGGATGAAGTCCGAACAGACCAGTCCCAGCTCGTCGGTCGCGGTGAGCGAGACCGTGTGCGTGCCGGAGGTCAACGTGGCGGTGCTCAACACCACGTCGCCGATGCTGTCGGGGAGGCTCGTCCCGAGGAGGCCGTCCTTGTCGCTGGTCCAGGTCACCGTCAACGCGGGCGCGCCGATGTCGACGTCGCCGACACGCCCCTCCAACGACACGGCGTCGCCGAGCTGCGCGTAGCTGCCGTCGTCGGGGGCGGTGATGCCGCACGTCGGGGCGGTGTTGGGGGGGCCGACCTCGAAGACGACCGAGTCGGTGGCCGCCTTCCCGGTGGTGTCGGTGACCGTGAGGGTGAGGTAGTGTTCGCCCTCGGCGAGGCTGCCGGCCGCGGTGGCGTGGCCCGCCGCGTCGACCGCGGTCGCGATGTCGAGCGCCCCGGCGAGGCTCGACTCCCACGCGAGGGTGAGCTCGGTGGGCGCGTCCTCGGCGTCGCCCACGAGCGCTTCGAACGTGATGAGGCGGTCGGAGTAGTACACCCCGTCGGTGACCGGGGAGAGCAGCTCGACCGTGGGGGCGTCGGTCGGCACGACGACCAGCGAGAGGTGGTCGTCACCCCGCTGGTTGTCGTCGTCGGTCACCACGAGGGACACGCTGATGTCGTCGGGCGTGAGCGCCGCTTCGCAGGTGGACACGCCGTCGTCGCCGACGGGGGCCGCCGCGCACAGCTCGCGCACGTTGGTGCTCCACACCGCGCTCAGGCGCTCCGGCGGGTCGTCGTTGTCGATGGCGGCGCCTTGCAGGCGCTGCACCTGGCCCTCGAGCACCGTCGCGCCGTCGCCGTGCGAGAAGATCTCGACCTCGGGCGCGTAGCGCGTGACCGTGAGCGTGTTGTCGGTACAGCCCACGACCCACAGCAGGACCAGGGAGACGCGCATGGGGGAACCTCGCGCGCGACGATACCACAACTGCCCGGTTTCTACGCCAGCGCCGCCTCGATGACGTCGGGGACGTCGGCCCCGGCGAGGGCCAGCAACGTGGCGCCAAGGTGCGCGGTGCCGAGGAGCGTCCCGCTCGACGAGGGCTCCCCGGTGCGCAAGTCGGTGGCGCGCCCGAGCAGGTTGTCGTCGAAGCCGCCGACGACGCGGCCGCCCGCGACCCCCGCCCCGATGAGCATCGCGGAGGTGAACGTCCAGTGGTCCTTCCCCGCCGTCGCGTTGAGCCGCGGGGCGCGCCCCATCTCGGAGATCACCACCAGCGTGGTCTCGTCGGCGAGGCTCCCGCCGCCGGCCCCCGGCCGCGCGTCGAGCTCGGCGCACAGCTCGACGAGGTCGGAGAACAGGCGCTCGTAATGTTGATTCTGCTGGTCCATGTCGGAGTGGTTGTCCCAGCCGACGTCGAACTCCCCGCCGTGGCGGACGATGGCGGTGCGCGAATAGCCCCGCTCGAAGCAGTCCAGCGCCAGGGCGAGGCGGTCGGCGGTGCTGCTGTCGGCGGAGACGACGCCGAGGTCGAGGTCGTCGATGGCGAAGACCTCGGCGAGCTGCTCCTGCGCGGCGACGAGCCCCTCTGCGACCACGCGCGTACGCCCGGCGCCGGCGGCCGCCGCGAACGTGCGGGCCCGCGCGGCCCGGAAGCGCGCCACCGCCGCCGCCGCCGGGTCGGCGAGGGGGTCGAGCCCCGCGTCGCTCAGCGCGCTGCCGTCGAGCAACCGCCCGATCTGACCGTCGCTCCCCAGCCGCACCACCGCGGAGGTGTGCTCCGCGGTGAACGCGGGACCGGAGACCACGAGGTGCGGAAGGAGCAAGCCCGACGACTCCGCGGCGATCTGGCTCGGCCAGTCGTCGGCGTCGGTCGCGGAGGTGCCGGTCAACAGGAGCCGCTTGCAGCGCTCGTGCGTGACGCTCCGCACCTCGAGCCCGTGGATCATGCACGTGCGGTCGGCGTAGGCCCGGAAGAAGCGGTCGACCGTCCCGAGGCGCGGGCTCAGCACGTAGGGGATGCCGCCGACCTCGCCCGCTTCACCGTCGGGGTTGCCCTCGATCCCGGCGCTGTCGTAGGCCGGGTAGAGCGCCCAGGTCGGGTCCCACCCGCCGTCGGTGAACAGGAACAAGAACTTGCGCTCGGGCGCCGCCGCGAACGCCCGGCGGGGGACCAGGAGCGGCAGTGCAGCGAGCTGCAAGAGGGTGCGGCGGCTGAGCGACATCAGTAGGTCACGAACAGGGGGTCCTGGAACATGGCGGCGAGGAGCGCCGTCCACGCGGTCTCCGGGTCGGAGGTGGCCGCGACCTCGGCCCACAACGCGCCCGCCTCTTCGCGCCACGCCGCGTCGGCGCGCACGGCGTACAGGCGCCAGTGGAGCGCGTCGAGCTCGGCGGTGAACGCCGCGTCGCCCGGCACGTCGCCGCCGTCCACGTGCTGGAAGACCCGCTCCGGTGCGTCGGGTGTGCCGAGCGTCGCGGCGACCGCGGCCGCGGCGGCCTCGGCCGCGCGTTGAGTGGTGAGCACCCACGTCAACGACGGGGTGGCCTGGACCGCCGTGAGCGCGTTTCCGTCGACCCCGCCACCGAGCACCCGGAAGCCGGTGGTGTCGTTGTCGAGCTGGTCGGCCCCGCCCTCGACCCAGCGCAGCGCGGCGAGGTCTTCGTAGACCGAAGCGTACAGGACCGCGTCCATCAGTCGCGCGGTCGACTCGGCGGCGAGCTGGGCTTCGTCGGCATCGGGCCCGTGCCCCCCCGCGCGGTACACCTCCCCGTCGGTGAGCACCCGCAACATCGGCTTGACGCGCCCGTCGGCGACCAGCGCCCCCCGCAGCGCGTCGATCCGTTCGAAGTCGTCGGCGCCCGGCTCGCGCGCCCAGTACATCCCCGCGAACGACTCGGCCGCGCAGCGCCAGAAGCGCGGGTCGGCCGCGATCTGCTCGCCGAGCTGGCCGAGACCGTCGACCGGGAGCCCGTAGTAGCCGGGCGCGTGGCCGATGAGCGTCTGCCCGAGCTGTTCGCGCTCGGGGTGGTACGACTCCATCTCGACCGCGTTGTATTCGTTGGCCACCCAGAACCCGAAGAGTGCGCTCGCCATCGGGTCGAGCGCGGCGTGACACCCGAGGCAGTAGGGGTTGTTCGCCAGGGCCGATTGGATGCCGTCGGCGTCGACCAGCGCCACCTGGCCCGACAACTCCACCGGACGCGCGAGGAAGTCCTCGCACAACAACAACCGCGCGATGACCGCGGCGCGGCCGCGGTTGTAGTTGGAGACGGTGGAGTAGTAGCGCCACCACAGGCCGTTGGTCGCCAGCACCCCCGCCGCGGGCCGCCCGTCGAGGTAGCGGGCTTCGCCCCACCCCTCGGCGTCGTCCAGGCGCTCCAAGGGCCAGGACGACATCATCTCCGGGCTGGCCATCGTGGTGCTGCCGGTGACCACCTCCTGCCAGGCGCGGTCCTCGGCCACGACGTGGGCCATGACGCGCAGCGGCTCCTCGCCGACCGAACGCTCCCACGGGTACTCGAGCTCCTTGGCCGCCAGCTCCGGGTACTCGACGTGCTTGAGCAGGAAGTCGTCGACCCGGGTGTGCCACCGCTCGGCGAGCTTGAGCACCAGCCGCTCTTCGAACGCCGGATCGTCGAGCAAGGCGTCGCGGAGGGCCTGCATCTCCGCCTCGTCGGCCGACTCGGCGCGATCGAGCTCGGCGACCGAGGGCAGGGTTCCCCGCAAGTCGAGGCTCATCCGGCGCAAGAGCCGCGGCCCCGAAAGCGGGACCAGCGCCGTGTCGAGCGGCTCGGTTGCGCACGCGCCGAGGAGGAGCAGCATCATCCGGCGACCCCCTGGCTGCGGCGGATGACGTCGTCGAGCGCGGGCAACATCGGCACACACGCCCGCCCGAGCTCGGCGCCGCCGTAGGACACGGTGCCACATCCGTCGTCGGTGCCGTCGAGCACCATGCGGTACCAGGCGCCGCCGGGGTCGCGGAGCCGGAGCTCGCCCTCGAGCACCTGCTCGCCGAGCGCGATGTCGAGCCACAGATCGGTGTCGGCGATGCCGTAGCTGCCCTCGACCGCGACGCTCCCGGGCCCGAACGTGATCCACAACGCCATGCCCGGCAACGGCGCCATCCACGGCGTTGCGGAGCCCTCGTAGCCCCAGGTGCCGGTCATCGCGTAGGTGAGGCCCACGCCGTCGCTCGCCCGCTCGAGCTCACCCGCACACTCGAAGCGCTGCCCGGCGGCGTCCTCGATGAAACAGTCGCCGTAGAACTCGTAGTCTCCGTTTTCGCCCGCTTCCATCCCCGACACACCCGAGTACGTCCACCCCTCGAGGCTGGTGCACGTCGAGACCACCAGCGTCAGGTCGTAGTCGCCCGCCCGCGTCGGGCACAGCTCGTCGGCCCCTTCGAACATCGTGAGGAACTCGGCGAGGACCGTGTCCGGATCGGGCAGGCCGAGCTCGAAGGCCGCCGCCAGCTTCGCCGCCGCCGCTTCGGCGGTCCACGCCGGGTCGGGCGGCGGGCTCACCTCGGACGTGGCCGTGTCCCACACCCGCGGTTCGGGGGAGTCGGTGGGTGCGGAGCAGGCGAAAAGCCACAGCATGGCGGCCCCACCATAGCACCCGGCGGGGCGCGCGCCGGTGAGATCGAGGTCAGGACGGTCCCGGCGCGCCCCCCTCCTCGTTGCCTCCCCGCCTACTCCGCCGCGGCCGCCGCCGACCGCCCGGCCACGCGCCCGCTGAGAACCACCGCGGTCAACGAACCGGTGAAGCCGTAGTCGCCCACCAGCGACCCCCCGGCCATTCCGGACACCTCGCCCGCGGCCCACACCCCCTCCAGCGGGGCGCCGTCGGCCCGCAAGACACGCCCGTCGACGTCGGTGTCGACACCGCCGAAGTTCTTGGCGACGCTCACCCCCAACGGAACGGCGAAGTACGGGGGCGTCGCCAGCTCGTTCCCGGGCTGGGCGAGCTCGGTACGGTACGGATCTTCGCCGAGGCCGAGCACCGCGTCGTTCCAGGTGTCGATCGTGGCGATCATCGTCTCGGCCGGCACGCCGATGTCGCCCGCGAGGCCGCCGAGCGTGTCGCCCGAGACCGCGATGCCGGCGGCCTCGAGCTGCGTGATCCCGTAGAGGGTGCCGGCGTCGCTCGGCCGGAAGTACTCGGTCTCCAAGAGCGACGCGTCGCCCACCAACCACACGGACGCCCCCGGCTGGTCCATGCGGGTACGCCCGACATGGAAGCTGTTGACCTGCCACTCGTCCGCGAAGCGCCGGCCTTCGAGGTTGAGCCACGGGTTCAGCGCCACCGCCGGGCTCACGATCTCCTCGTGGGGATCGGCGGGGTCGGCGTGGGCGTGGGCGTAGAAGCCGATGGCCTGCAGGTTCTGCGTGGCGGCACCGGCCGCCAGGAGCATGTCGAACCCCGCGCCGTCGGCCTCGGGCGCGGAGGCGTAGAGCAACACCTCGTCCGGGGTGTCCGGGTAGAGTTCCCGCACCTTCTGCAACTGGCGCAGGAAGCCGCCGGTGGCCACGATCACCGCCTCGGCGCCGAGGGTGTGGGTGCCGTCGGCGTCGGACCACGCGACCCCGACGACCCGATCCCCGTCGACCAGGAGCTCGTCGGCGGTGGCCCCCAAGCGGATGCGCGCCCCGGGAACCTGCGCCGCGAGCACGTCGACGAGGCCCTGGCCCCCGTTGGTGAGTGGATGGATCCGCGGGAGGGCGCCCCCCGACGGGTCGAGCTTGGGAGGGTCCCAACTCGCGCCGAAGCCCGCGAGCCAGTCGTGCACCTGGACCACGTTGTCGTCGGCGAATCGTAGGAACCACGGGTCCTCCGGGTCGCCGCCGGTGAGCTCGTGCCACTCTGCGCGCAGCGTGTCGGGCCCGTCCGCGATGCCCGAAGCCTCCTGCTCCGACGAGCCGGTGAACATCATCAACCCGCCCGCGTACCGCCCCGCGCCCCCGACCTCGGCCTCGCGCTCGAGCACCACGTAGTCGGCGCCCGCCGCTTCGAGCTCGATCGCGGCCGCGAGGCCGGCCGGACCGGCGCCCACCACCACCACGCCGACCCGCTCGTCGACGGAGCCGACCGGCGCGGTGTCGCCGGAGTCGCCGGAGTCGCAGCCGAGGAGGAGGAGCGCGGGGACGAACATCCCCGCAGGGTACCCCGGTTGACGAGTCCTTGACAAGCCGGGGGGTTAGACGGGCCGCCATGAACGCACGCTACATGAGCGCCGAAGAAGCGCTCGCCCTCGTCCAGTCCGGCCACCGCGTATTCATCCAGGGCGCCGCCGCCACGCCGATCCTGTTGGTGGAGGAGCTCGCGCGCCGCGCGCTGGAGCTGCGCGACGTCGAGGCGGTGCACCTGCACCTCGAAGGCGACGCCCCGCACGTCGCGCCCGAGCTCGCCGGGCACATCCGGGCCACGTCGTTGTTCACCGGGCCGAGCCTGCGCGAGGCGGTGGCCGCGGGCCGCGCCGACTACATGTCGGTGTTCTTGTCAGAGGTGCCCCTGCTCTTCCGGCGCGGCATCCTCCCGCTCGACGTGGCCCTGGTTCAGGTGTCGCCGCCGGACCGCCACGGGTATGTGTCACTCGGCACCTCGGTCGACGCCGCCAAGGCGGCCGTCGAGACCGCCCGCATCGTGATCGCCCTGGTGAACCCGCGCATGCCGCGCACCATCGGCGACGGCGCGGTGCACGTCTCGCGCCTGAGCGCGATGGTGTGGGCCGAGGTCGAGCTGCCCGAGCACGCCCCCGCCCCGATCGGCCCGGTGGAGGCCGCCATCGGCGGGCTGGTCGCGGGCCTCGTCGAGGACGGCGCCACCCTGCAGATGGGCATCGGCGCCATCCCCGACGCGGTGCTCGCCGCGCTCGGCGACCACCGGGAGCTCGGGGTCCACACCGAGATGTTCAGCGACGGGCTGTTGCCGTTGTTGGAGAAGGGCGTGGTCACCAACCAACACAAGGCGCGGCAACAGGGGCGCACGGTCACCTCGTTCGTGAACGGCACGCGGGCGCTCTACGACTTCGTGCACGACAACCCCGTCGTCGAGTTCCGCGAGTGCAGCTACGTCAACGACACCTCGGTGATCCGCCGGCACCCCAAGGTCACCGCCATCAACAGCTGCATCGAGGTCGACCTCACCGGCCAGGTGGTGTCCGACTCCATCGGCGAGCGCATCTACTCCGGAGTGGGCGGGCAGATGGACTTCATCCGGGGTGCGTCGTTGTCCGAAGGCGGCAAGCCCATCCTCGCGCTGCCGAGCGTCACCAGCCGCGGCGCGTCGCGCCTGGTGCCGCAGATCCACGCCGGGGCCGGCGTCGTGACCACGCGCGCGCACGTGCACTACATCGTGACCGAATACGGCGTCGCCCACCTGTACGGCAAGACCTTGCGCCAACGGGCCCAGGCGCTCGCGGCCATCGCCCACCCCGACCACCGCGAGGACCTCCTGCGCGCGGCCCACACCCGCTTCGTCGCGTGCTAGGACGGCGGGCATGACCTACACCACGCTCACCGCCGCCACCACGGGCCTCGCCCCCTACGGCTTCGATCCCGCGTTGCAGGCCCGGTTCGCCGAGCGCGCCGCCGCGGTGGTCGACAACGCCGTGCGCGGCTCCCTCCGCCCGCTCGACGAGGCCGCCCTCCCTCGCCTGCCGGCCCTCGGATCCGCGGCCCGGCAGGCGCTCCCCGCGCGCGGCGAGGCCGCCATCCGCGCCGGCCAGGTCGGCGTGGTCGTGCTCGCCGGCGGGATGGCCACCCGGTTCGGCGGCGTGGTCAAGGCGGTGGTCCCGGCCCACGACGGCGCGAGCTTCCTGACCTGGAAACACCGGGACGTGGCGGGGGTCGCCCGTGCGCTCGGCGTCCAGATTCCGATGTACGTGATGTCGAGTTTCGCGACACACGACACCCTCCTCGATCACGTCGCCCAGGTCGGCCTGGGCGACCCGGCGCCGGTGCGCATCTTTCCGCAGCGGGTGGCCCTGCGCCTCACCCCCGAGGGGGCGCTGTTCCACGACGCCGAGGGCGCCCTGTCGCCCTACGCCACCGGCCACGGCGACCTCGTGGACGCCCTGCGTTCCAGCGGGGTGCTCGCCGAGTTCCGCGCGGCCGGCGGCCGGGTCTTGTTCATGACCAACGTGGACAACCTCGGTGCTTCGCTCGACCCTGCGCTGGTCGGACTGCACCTGGAGCTCGGCGGGGCGATCACCGCCGAGGTGGTACGGAAGGCCCCGGGCGACGCCGGCGGCGCGCCGGCGCTGCTCGACGGGGTGCCGCAGATCATCGAGGGCTTCCGCTTCCCGCCCGCCTTCGACCCGTCGACCATCGGGGTGTTCAACACCAACACGCTCTGGCTCGACGCCGGCGCGGTCGACCGCGACTTCGAGCTCCCCTACTACCGGGTGGCGAAGAAGGTCGGAGGCGCGCCGGTGATCCAGTTCGAGCGGCTGGTCGGCGAGCTCACGGCGTTGGTTCCGAGCCGCTTCGTCGAGGTGTCTCGCGAGGGCGACGATTGCCGGTTCATCGCGGTGAAGGACCCCAACGACCTGGTGCAGAACGCGACGCTGATCGGCGTGCGGTGCGGGGGCCGCGGCGCGACCGTCCCGAAGTGAGCGGAGGCTGCCCCGCGGCCCGGCGGCGGGGGCGACGGGCGTCACCCGTCGATTCATTCGCCTTTACAGCCGATGATCGTCATGGTATGAGAATCCTGAAGTCGTGCTTCAGGATTCTCATCAAATGAGTATACCGCGCCAACTACGTTCAGAAGTGTTGAGGGCCGCGGAGGTCTTTCCGGCGGTGGTGGTCGCCGGCCCCCGCCGTGTCGGGAAGACCTCCCTGCTCCGCGAGGCGTTCCCCGAGGCCACGTGGGTGCTCCTCGAGGACCCGGACGTCCTCGCGCGTGCCAAGGCCGACCCGCGGGGGTTCCTCGACCAGTTTCAGGGCCCGGTCCTGCTGGACGAGATCCAGAACGCGCCCGAGCTGCTGCCCTACGTACGGACGCGCATCGACCGGGCCCCGACTCCCGGGCGGTGGCTCATCACCGGCTCCCAGGAGTTCGCCCTCATGCGCGGCGTCACCGAGTCGATGGCGGGGCGCGCCGCGATTCTCCGTCTGCTTCCGTTCGGTGTGGAGGAGCACACGGGCGTCGGGCCGCTGTGGGGGGGCTTTCCGGAGGTGGTGCTCAACGCACCCGACCGCGCCGCGCTCTGGTTCGATTCCTACGTACAGACCTGGCTGGAGCGCGACCTGCGCGCCATCCTCAACGTCTCCTCTCTCTCGCTGTTCCGGCGATTCCTGGCGGTGCTCGCCTCTCGGTCCGGCCAGCTCTTGAACAAGACGGAGATCGCCGCCCCGCTGGGGGTTTCCGTACCCACCGTCACCTCCTGGCTCGACGCCCTGGAGACCTCGGGTGTCCTGATTCCCACGCCCCCGTGGTTCACCAACTTCGGCAAGCGCCTGCTCAAAAGCCCGCGCGTGTACCTCTGCGACAGCGGACTCACCTGCCACCTCCTGGGGCTGGCCGACCAGGCGGCGCTGGATCGTTCCACACACCTTGGACCGATCTTCGAGGGTTTCGTGGCCACCGAGCTGGTCAAGCACCGGGCCTTCGCGGGTCGCCGGCCCGGCCTGCACTGGTTCCGGGACCAGGCGGGCCTCGAAGTGGACTTCGTGCTGGAGGGGGCGGACCTGGCGCCGATCTTCGTAGAGGTGAAGGCCTCGAGCACCCCGCGCCCCGAGGACGCACGCGGAATCCGTGCGCTTCGGAGTGCCGCGCCGAATCAGGCGCCCGAGGACTACGTGGTCTATCGTGGCACGCTCGGCGCCACGCCCCTGGTCCCCGGGGTGCTCGCGGTGGACGTGCCGACGCTGCACACCCGACTGCGAGGGCGTGGTTGGTGACCGGGCGGTCGCACGCGGCGACCGGGCGGCCCCGCCAGAGGCATCCTCCGTCAAGCGCGGCGCGCGCCGGCGTCCGCCGCTCGAGCGGCCGGTCGCGGCGCGCCGCCCCCGGTGCCACTACTTCAGCGGGTCCTGCTCGGAGAGGATGCGCTCGATGCGGGCGTCGGCCAGGACCGCCGACACTCGCGACGCTTCGTGGTTGTCGCGGAGGGTCTTGGCGAGGCTCACCGTCGAGCCCACCGCGAACAGCGTGCCCATGTAGAGGTAGCCCTTGACCCACAGGGTCACCGGCGCGAGCGTGATGCCGATGAGCATCGCGCCCATCGCGATGAGCCAGCTGAGCCAGACCTGGGCGATCCACGCCGTGCTGTGGGGTTCGGGAGTGGTGCGGACAGCAGGCATCGTGACCTCGGGGTTGTGTCCCCGACGTAGGCACCGGCCGGGGACCGGTCACGGGGTACATCGGTGACTGTGTCATGTCAGTCGGCGAAGTGCATGTTAACAACGCCCCCATGTCCAATGACTCTGTCATCACGCGCCGGGACTCGGCGCTTCGGGCCGCGAGCACCCCGCTGGTGGCGGCGGTCCTGGCGGCCGACGCGGCAGGCCGCGGCTCCTTCCGACCACAGGACGTGCGGTTCTACTTCTTGTTGTTCATGAACTGGATGGGCGAGGACCACCGTCGCCCGGAGGTCGACCTCGAGCTCACGCAGGTGCGCCGTACGCTGTTGACGCTCGCCACGGGGGGCATGGCGGCCGGTGGCGCCGGGCGTCGGCCCACGTGGGGGCTCACTGCCGAAGGCGTCACGCGCCTGGTCGAGGCGTTGTGCGACCCGCGCGCGGTGCGGCCGTTCGAGCATGTTCTGCTGGTCGCCACCGTCGCCCAGACCTACGCGGACATCATCGCGGCCCGGGTGGAGGGGGGGCACGCCCGCCGCGTGCGGCAGCACCTCGACGCACGCCGCCTGCTTCGCGCCGAGCGGCGGCGGTTGTCCGACGCGCTGGACGCGATGGAGGCGCGGCGCGACGCCGGCCCCGCGTTGTCGGCACGCGCCCGCGAATCGCTCGCCGCGGGGCTCGACCCGGTCGCCGCCGCGGCGGCGTTGGAGGCGGGGGGCATGCCCTACCAGCTCCACCCGATGCGCCCCTACCGCGAGGTGGTCGCCGGCCTTCCCGCCGCGCTGGCGCGCCTGGAGCTCACCGAGGGCCACCAGCGGCGCGCCCGGCGGCTCTTCGCTCCGCTCGCCGACGATCTACGCGGCCGTGTCGCGATCCTCGCCGCGCTCGAGGCCGAGCTGGGGGCCTGAGGCGGCGTCAGCCCCCGCCCACCCCCCAGCGGGTGCGGAGGAGCTCGAGCGGGAACGCCATGACCGCGTCCTGGCTCACCAACCACCCCGGCACCGAGCCGCCCGGATCGGACTGCACGTAGTACTTGATGGTCGCCGCGGCCTTGTCGTAGGTCCACCCGCCGGTGTTGTAGGGGGTGTGAACCGCGTCGACCGCGTTGAGCGTGCTCGCGTAGGGCCCCGTCATGGAGCCGACGGCGCCGGCGTGTTTCACGAGGTCCCACTCGATGCGGGCCTTGGTGTCGGTCTGCTCCACCACCTTCAGGGCGATGACGTACTGCCGAGAACCCACCAGCGCGTTGCCGCCGGTGACCTGGTGCACGACGGTGTAGCCATCCGACCGCTTGTCCAGGGTCTTGCACGACTTGAGCGCCTTGACCCCCATGAAGGACGCGCCCAGGGGGTAATGGTCGCAGTCGAGGATCGCCGAGACGAAGTCGGCGGTGGTGATGGCCGCACCGGCGGTGGGGACGACGGTGGACATCGTCTTGGCGGGGCCCCCGCGAGGGACCAGCTCCATGGGGGGCGACGCGAGCGCGACCGACAGCAGGAAGGGAAGCATGTCGACCGCTTAGCGCGGCGACGAGGCGGCCCGCACCGCCTCGCCGAGGGCACGACAATCGCTGGCAAACTTGCCGAGCGCGGCGCAGTCCACCCGCGACAGCACCGTGGCGGCGTCGCCCGGACGCTTGGCGTTGTACAGGACGATTGCGGCGTTGTAGCGGGGTCCGTGCTGCCCGAAGCGGTGCGTGGCCCAACGGAGCGCGTCGTCCGCACGACTGGCTTTCACCGCGGCCGAGGTGAGCAGGGCGGCCGCAGAGCCGCTCTCGTCGAGCTCGACGAGAGCCTCGGCGAGCTCGACGGCGAGCGGGATGTTCCCGGCGTCGTAGTGGAGCCAGGCGCGGGACACGCGGTGGTCGATCGAGGACGAGTCCACCGCGAGCGCATCGGCGGCGGCGACGTCGTGCGCACGGACTGCGCACTCGAAGCCCATCGCGCGGACGTCCGGCCTGTCGTCGGGCCCCGGGCGCGCCACATACGCCTGCGCGAGCGCGGAACACTCGACGTCGCGGCGCCCGTTGGCGAGACCGGCGAGGACGTTGTGGCGGAAGACCGCGTCCACCGACGCCGACGCGGCGGCGATCACCGCGGGGTCGATCCCGGACGGGTCGGCGAACGCGAGCTTGCCGACGGCATCGAGCACCTCGCGCGACGTGGGGAACGACGTCAACGCCTGTCGGGCGGCAGGCCACGCCGTTGTCGGCGCCTGGGCCCTCGCGAGCACAATCCCGGCCGCGACCAGCGGCGCGGTCTTGCCGAAGCGGGCTTCGGCCTTGCGGAGGGCGACCGCCGCCGCCGCGACCTCGCCCTGCTCGACGAGCACCGAGACCAGCAGGCCCGCGCTGGCCTGGAGCTCCCGAGCCAGCGCCTCTTCCCCTCCCTTGGTGATGATCCCGGCGTAGGCGCCGGAGCGGTACACGGTGATCCACTCCTCGGCCGACAACAGCGCGTCGAGGTGGGGGCGCGCCTTGGCGACATGGTGGAGCTGCACCAGGCACACCGCCAGCCGCATCCGCGCGAGCGCGTTCCAGGGTTCGGCGTCGTACGCCGCCTGGTAGAGGGGGAGCGCCTCCTCGTACCGGCCCTCCAACGAGAGCTTCGTACCCCGGGCGCCGGGGTCGTCCCCGACCACCTCCCCGCGTGCCGACGCGAGGTTCTCGGCGGTCACCGCGGCCAGATCGGCCGTCGACGCCGGGCCCGCCTTGCACGCGGGCATCGTCTCCTGCGCCCGGTCGTACTGCTTGAGGTCGGTGTACACCCCGACGCGGAAGCAGGCCACGGCCGCAGGGTCGGCCTGGGTGGCGCCGTCCAGCACCGCGAGCGCCTCGTCGTAGCGGCCCTGCCGCAAGAGCGCGATCTGCTCCGCCTGCAACGCGCCCAGGTCGTTCGGCGCGGACTTCCGCGCGGCGGTCCCGAGCTCCAGCGCCGTCCCGAAGTCCTGGCCGACGAAGGCGATCTGCGAGCCGAGAACCAGGAAGTCGGCGTCGCCGGGGAACGCACGGAGGCCCGCGCGGACCCACTCCGCCCCCCGGGGGTCGACGATGCGGTACCCGGTGTCCGCGGCGAGCAGGAGCGCCGCCCGGCAGCCCGGCTGGTGCTTGAGGGCCCGCTCGAGGTGGCGCAGGGCGACCTCCGGCTTGGACACCACGACCTCCACCGCGTCGTTGTAGGCGGTCACGAAGGCTGCATCGGCATTGTCGCACCCCCGGAACGCGGGGTCGGGTTCTTCGGCGGACGCGACGGCAAGCCAAACGAGCGTGAGCATCTGCGCATCGGACCACGCGGCCCCGGCGACGTCAAGCGCGGGAGCGCGCCATGGGCGATCGGAGCGGCCCCCACGTGCCGACGGCACGTGCGGCGATGGCCGCGACACGCGACGCGAGCTCGCTCCACCCGCGGGCCGCGGCGCGTTCGCAGAGCCAGTGGAGCGCCGGCCGGAGCTCCGCGCCCACGTGCGACTCGAGGCCGCGCTCGCGCGCGACCGTCCACCACGCCCGGCAGGTGCGCTCGTCGCCCTCCTCGGCCGCGATCGCCGCCCGCAAGACCCCGACATGCAACCACAACGCGTGGCGCGGGGCGTCGCGCAGCGAGAGCTCGGCGAGCTCGACCTCCTGCCGGACCCGCGCCGTCTCCCCCCGCGCGACCGCGAGGAACGCAAGCCGGACGCACGCCTGGGCGCGGGCCGACGCGTTGCCGCGCTCCTCGGCAAACCGTGCCGCCCACCTCGCGATCTCCTCGGCGGCGTCGAGGTTTCCGACGCGCTGTTCGAGCTCGGCCAGCATGAGCCGACACCGGAGCTGCAACCGCGACGCGCCGAGCGTGGCGGCGATGGCCGCGGCGGTCTCGAGCTCGCGCCGAGCCCGTTCGGACTCGCCGCGCGACAGGTGCAACAGGCCCCACGTGGTCGTGGCTTCGGCGATGCGACGGGTGTCGCCGCTCATGCGGCTCACCCGCTGCAGGCGGTCGATCTGCTTGTCGACATGGTCGACCTGGCCCGCCTCGAGCATCGCTTCGACCAGGCCGTTGAGCGCCTCGGCTTCGAGCACCGGGTCGCCCCGGTTCAGGCGCAACATCTCGCCCCAGTGTGCCAACGCGCGGGTGTGCCGCCCCTCGGCGCGGGCCAGGCGCGCCCGCTGTCCCGCGACCTCCAACAGCCCCGCTCGGTCGCGGAGGCTCTCGAAGGTGGCGTGCGCGTGGTCGAGGTCCTTGACCGCCGCCTCCAGGTCGCCGAGCTTGCGGGCGGTGCGCGCGCGCAGGACACGCAGGCGGGCTCGGGCGAGGCGGTCGCCCTCGATGGTGGCCAGCGCATGGTCGATGAGCGACATGCCACGCTCGAGCTGGTTGCTCTCCACGAGGCACTGTGCGTGGGCGCGACGCGCCTCGAGGCGGGCGGTCGGCGAGCCGGCGGCGTCGGCCGCTTCGATCCCGACCACCGCCGCGGGGAGCGCATCGCGCGCACGCCCGCCGCGGTTCATGCGCGACACGGCCTGCAAGAGCGGCAGGACCGCCGCCCCCGCGTCGCCGCTGCGCTGGCGGTGCAGGCCGAGCGGCAGGTCGACGTCGAGGCCGGTGGTGGCGCCCAGCTCCTGCCAGGCGTCGGCGATACGGCGGTGCAGGTCGGCCAGGTTCGGCGCCTGCTCGACCTGGCGGGACGCGGCGTCGCGGAGGTCGGACGACTCGATGACCAGGGCGCCGAGCTCCTCGACGACCAGGCCCGTGGCCAACAACGCGTCCAGGCCCGCATCGTTGACCGCCCGCACCAGGGCCACCGGCGGGTCGGGCCCAGCGAGCAGGCACACCGCGAGCGCCTCGCGCGCCGCGCCGGGGTCGGTGCTCGACTCGAGCGCGGCGTTGAGCCGGCGCTGGACGAGCACCTCGCGACTGGGCGGGAGGGCGTCGGCGAGCGTGATCTCCGGGCGCAGCGCGTACAGCCCGCGCTCCCCCATCTGCAGGAGCTTCCGCGACGCCCACTCGCGCAGAAGCAGGCCGGCCCCCCGCGGGTCGCCTTCGTACTCGATGGACAAGAGCCGCGCGAGCTCCGGCTCGAGCGCCAGCGACTCCTGGACGACCTTCCGCGTCTCGGTCAGGTTGAGCTTTCGCAGCCCGATCCGCCGCGCGCCGCGCTCCTGGAGGCTCTCCGCCTTGCGGCGGAGCGCGGGGTCCGAGGCCAGGGCCTCGGTGCTCAGGGTGCAGATGACCAGGACGGAGCGCTCGCCGACGGTGCGGTCCAGGAGCGCCTCGGCGATGGAAAGGCCGTCGCCGGCGGCGTGCGCGTGGTGCACGTCTTCGAGCACCAGGCATGAGCCCCCGCGCCACGAGCGCGCGTCGAGGTGGCGGTAGAGGTACGCGAGCGCGACCGCGTCGGACACCGGCGGTTCGCCCTCGCGCGTGTAGCCGCACCACCGGGCCAGCACGCTCGCCTCTTCGTGCACCGCCGCGGTCGACACCCGGCGGTCGCGGGCGATCCAGCGTGCGAGGCGGCGCTCGGCGCCGTCACGGGTGTCGTTCCACGGGATGAGGATGTCGCGGACCGCACCGCGGTACCCGTCGTCGACCGAGGCGGGGGACCGGTAGCGCAGACGTACGACCTCCATCCACCCGGACTCCTCGACCGCCAGGGCGATGGAGCGCGCCAGGCGCGACCGACCGCTCCCCGCGTCGCCGACGACGAGCACCACGCGCGGTTCGCTGAGCGCCACGACCTCGCGCGCCGCATCCCAGATGACCTTGCGCTCGCGCTCGCGGCCCACCAACGGCACCTCGCGCAGCGCGAAGACCGGGAGCGAGTGGCGCGCCGGCGCCTCCCAGCCCCGCTCCGGCGGCGGGTTGGCCGAGATCGGATCGGGCGCGACACGGTTCCAACGCAGCGCGTCCTCCGCGGCGGGGCCGAGCGGGCCGGGCGCGGACAGCGGGTACTCGCCGGTCGAGAGCACCGGGCCGGTGCTCATGTTGGTGTGGGTGCCCGCCGGCAGCGCGCGCACGCGGCTCCGGAAGCTCACGCCCTGCACGGCGTCACGCAGCGCGCGGCGGACGTCGGCCGCGCGATCGAACCGTTGCCGCGGCTCGGGGTCGAGCAGGGTGGCCACCAGGTCGGCCAGGGGCCCGGGGACCTCGTCGCTGACCGGGAGTCGGGGGGGCGGGCGCAGGCGCGCTTCGAGCAACTCCTGGCGGCCTTCCCCCGCGTGCGGACGTTCGCCGCCGAGCGTCTCGTGGAGGATGAGCCCGACCGCGTACAGGTCGGTCCACGGGCCGAGGTCGTGCGTACGGCCGAGGAGCTGCTCGGGCGCCATGTACCCCGGGGTGCCGCTGATCACCTTGCGGTCGCGGTTGAGCTCCGCGAGCGCGTCGGCGACGCCCAGATCGGCCACCCACGCGTGCACCTGGCCGTCGGTGCCCGCGTGCAGGAGCAGGTTGCCGGGCTTGAGGTCCTGGTGGAGCATCAATCGCGCGTGCACCGCCGCGAGCGCGTCGAGCGCCTCGTCCACGAGGCGGAGCAGCTCGGCCATCGGCGGCCGCACCCGCAGCAGGTCGGCCAGGTTGCCCCCGACCGCGTAGCCGAGCGCGACCCAGGGTTCGCCACTGGCGAGCACGCCGGTGTCGAAGACCGGGATGACGTGCGGATGCACGATGCGCGCGCTGATCGCGACCTCGCGCGCGAACCGGGCCCGGAAGCGCCGGTGCAACGCGAGGTTCGGCTTGACGACCTTGATCGCGACCTCGGTGTCGAGCAGGCGATCCTCGGCGTGGTAGACCACGCCGGTCGCGCCCTCCCCCAAGAGGCGGGTGGGCAGGTACCGCTCGGGTAGCTGAGGAAGGAGCAGGGCTTTCCCCAGCTATCGGCGGTGGGGCGCGCGGAAGCCGGAGAGCACCGGCTTCTCGGGCCGCAGCGGGTCGACCGCCTGGCCCGCCTGGCGCCGCAGGTCGAGCTTGCCCGTGACCGCCACCTTTTCGCCGCTGAGGCGCAGGATCTCCGCGGTGCCCCGCACGTCCTTGCCGAGGCGGATCTCCTGGTCACCCACGAGGATCGACACATGGCCGAGCTGCGGCCCCCCCGCATCGGCGGGGCGGGGCACGTACACCCCGACCAGGGTGACCTCGTCGCCGTCGTGCGCGGCGAGGTCGGCGGCGCGCGTGATCTCCTCGATGGTCTTGTCCTGGGCGGCGGCCTCGGCGACCGCGTCGATCTCTTCGTCCTTGCGGGTGACCTGCTCGTCGGCGGACTGCTCGGCCGCGGCCTGGGCTTCGGCCTCCTTCGCGGCGGCGGCCTTCTTGCCGAGCTCCGGTTCGACGTCCGCCTTCTGCTCGGCGGCGGCCTTCTTGGCCTTGGTGTCCGCGAGCCGCGCTTCGGCCTGGGTGCGCTGCTCGGCGAGCTTGTCGGCCTGCGCCTCTTTGTCGACCGCCGGGCCCTTGGTGGCCTTCTTGGCGCCCGCGGGCTCCTTCCCGACCTTGGCCGCCTCTTCGCCGCCGGCGCCCGCCGCGGGGGACTTCCCGGCACCCTTGGCGCCCGCCACGGGTGCCTTGGGATCCTTCTCGGTGCGCGGGGCGGCGCCCACCTTGGCCACCGGGCCCTTCTTCTTGTCGCGCTCTTCGACGTCTGCGAGCTTCTTGTCGGCGTCGGCTGCCGCGATCTTCTTGGCCGCCACGCGACGGTCGGCCTCGATCACCTGCCCCTTCACCTGCTTGCCCTTGAGTGCTGCGTCCTTCTGGTCCTTCCCGGCGAGGGCCTTGCCCGCGTCGGACTTGACCTTGGCGCTGTCGGCCTCGGACTCCTTGGCCGCGACCTTCTTCTGCGTGGCCTCCTTGCGAGCGGCGACCTTCGGGTGCACCGCCTCGAGCTCCTTGCCCGCGGGCTTCTTCGCGCCCTTGGCCCCCGCCTTGGCGGGGTCGGCCTTGGGGGCCTTCGGGTCGGTGACGCCCTTCTTCGCGGCGCCCTTCTTGTTCGCCGGGGCGGGGGCCACCTCGGCGTCCTTGTCGAGCTTGCCGCCCTTGCCCGCCACCTTGGGCTTCTGCGCCTTCTCCCGCGTGGCCTCGCCTTCGTCGGCGCGGGCCTTCTGGCGCGCGGCGTCCGCCTCCTTCTTCTTGCGGGCGGCGTCGGCGTCGAGCACCGCCTTCTGCTTCTCGTCCAGCTCGGCCGCGTCACCCTTCGGCGCCTTGGCTGCCTGCTTGGCCCCGGTCTTGGTGCCCTTCTGCTTCTGGGCGAGCGCTTCGGCGTCCTTCTTGGCCTGGGCGCGCAGCTCGTCGGGCCCCATGCGCGCGGGGTCCTTGGCGGGCGCGGCCTTCTCCTTCTCCTTGTCGTCGGCGATCAGGTCTTTCAGGCCCGAATTGCCGACGTTCTGCTGCATGTCGGCGGTTGCACCTTGCTGCAGCTTGACACCGGCTTCCGGCGTCGGGGCCTTGGGATCGACGCTCGGCGCCTTGCCCGGGGCGACCGTCTTCTTCTTGACGAGGAGGTCTTGATCCTTGGCCGCCATGCGCCCACTCCGCAGTAGGCGCTAAGGTAGCACGCCGACCGCGTCGCCGGATAATGCCGCGGCTCCTCAGGAGCCCCCATGAACGTCGACGGCAAGCCCACCCGCACGGTCTGGTGGGAGTCCGATCGGGTGCGGATGATCGATCAGCCCCGCCTGCCCCACCAGTTCCGCATCGTGGACATGGCCACCCACCACGACACCGCGGCGGCGATCCGCGACATGACCGTGCGCGGTGCCGGCGCGATCGGCGCGACCGGCGCGCTCGGGCTGGCGCAGGCGGCGGTCGAAGCGCCGGACGCCACGTTCCACGCCTACGTCGCTGCGGCGGCCAACCTGCTCCGGGGCACGCGCCCCACCGCGCAGAACCTGTTCGCCGGCATCGATCACGTCCTGCGGGCGCTACAGGCCGAGGGTTCCGACGTCCACAAGGCCCGCGCCGCCGCGGTCGCGGCCGCGAACGCCTTCGCCGACGACGACGCCGAGAGCTGCCGCCGCATCGGCCAGCTCGGCGCGCCGCTTCTGGCCGAGCGCCAGCGCGTCAGCACCCACTGCAACGCCGGCTGGCTCGCGTTCGTCGACTGGGGCAGCGCCTTGTCGCCGGTCTACGCCGCGCGCCGCGGCGGCGTGGACGTGAGCGTGTGGGTCGACGAGACCCGCCCTCGCCAGCAGGGCAGCCAGCTCACCGCGTGGGAGCTCGGCCAGGAGGGCGTGCCCCACCAGGTCATCGCCGACAACGCCACCGGCCACTACATGGCGCACGGCCAGATCGACATCGTCATCGTCGGCAGCGACCGCATCGCCGCCAACGGCG
>SXOM01000318.1 GCA_005776735.1 Pseudomonadota bacterium | reverse complement strand
GCATCTGATGATGACACAGATATAAGTTGACGCTGATGGTGGCACGGATCAAGTGCAGGGTGGTCTGACAAAAATGGCTCTGTGCAAGTAAGAGTGTGTTTATTAAGCTGTGCTGAGGAAGTATGCTTCAAAAATGTTAATGCTGCTTAGCTTCAAAATCAAGGCCGCGGGCTCGGGTGGCCGGCCGGCGCGGAGGCGTCGCCGGCCGCGGGCTCTCCCATCACCGAGCCGAGCAGCTTCTTCAGACGATCACGGATGTGGAAGGGCGTCATGCCCCGCGATTAACCGCCGGACTACCCACACGCGTCGTTGGGGTCGTTGGGCGTGCCGGTCTGGTCACCGAACGTGGTGGTCCCGACGCACCACGCCGACGGGTCGGCACCGTCGGTGTCCCCCATCCGCGCGGCCTTGCGCTGCATGGCGTTGCCCTTGGTCATGCCCCACGCCGTCTCCTCGTACACGACGCGATCGAGGAGGGTCGACCCTGCGGAAAGCACGATCTCGTCGCCATCGTTGCCGAGCTGGAACACGGTGACGTCCCACACCCACACCACGGAAACGCCGCCGTTGGTGGCCGCGACGTCGCTGTTGCCGAGCACCACGAACCCGTCCTTCGGCAGCTTCACGTGCGCGTCGATCGTGACCGACTGGGGGTTGGTCGCGTCCTCGTCGCCCAACGTGAGCCCGTAGAGGTCGAGATCGTGATCGGTGAGGTTGTGCACCTCCAGCCACTCCCCGGTCGCGTCCTCGACCGGGTGCGGGTTGGCCATGAACTCGTTGATCCGCACCTCGCCGGCCCGCGGCGTGTCCCCGGACGAGCCGGTGTCGGTGTCGCCGCCGGTGTCGGTGTCACCGCCGGTGTCGGTGTCCGAGTCGGTGTCGGTGTCCGAGTCGGTGTCGGTGTCGGTCGAGTGGTCGATGGTGCCGGGGAAGCAGCCGGCGAGCAGGACCAAACACGAGAAGCGGAACATGTGGACTCCGGGCGGGTCGGCGCCTAACCGGCCGTGCCCGCGCGGCCACCGCGGGGTGCGTCGCCCCGTCGCCGGCCGCGGGGCGGGGTTGCCGCCGTCGGGACGGTCGCGCCGCGGCCGCCACCGACACGCAGGCTCAGGTGGCGCCGGCCTCGGCGCAGGACGCCTCGAGGATGCCGAGCCCCTCGGCCAGCTCGGCTTCGGAGATGAGCATCGGCGGGGCCACGCGGAACACGTTGCCCCACCGGCCGCCCTTGCCGATGAGCAGGCCACGGCGGCGCGTCGCCTCGAAGATGCGCGCGGTGAGGTCGGTGTTGGGCGTCCGATCGCCCGCCTTCTCGTCGACGACCAGCTCGATCGCCTGCATGAGCCCCAGGCCCCGCACCTGCCCGATGGTGTGGGGGAAACGTGCCTGGATGGCCAGGAGCCCGTCGCGGAGCACGGTGCCGAGCCGCTTGGAGCGGCCGCGGATGTCCTCGCGCTGCATCGTCTCGATGGTCGCGCGCGCGGCGGCCATGGGGACCGGGCTCCCGCCGAAGGTCGAGAGCGTGGAGCGCGGCAACGACCTCGCGATCTCCGGGGTCGTCATGCAGTTGGCGGCGGGCAGGCCGTTGGCGATGCCCTTGGCCATGGTGACGATGTCCGGCTTGACGCCGAAGTGTTCCCAGCCCCACCAGTGTTCACCGGTACGGCCGAACCCGGTCTGGACCTCGTCCGCGATGAAGACGCCGCCGTACTTGCGGACGATCCCCACCGCGACCTCGAAGTACTCCTTCGGCGGCACCACGAAGCCGCCCACGCCCTGCACGGGCTCTGCCAGGAAGCCGGCGATCTGGCCGGTGGTGGTGTACTGGATGAGGTTCTCCAGGTCCTTGGCGCACCGCAGCTCGCAGTTGGGGTAGGTCAGGCCGAACGGGCAGCGGTAGCAGTCCGGCTGCGCTGCGTGCTTGATGCCGGCGATCTGCTGGGGCAGCACGCGCCAGTTGGCGTGCCCCATCAACGACTGGGCCAGCGCGCTGCGGCCGCTGTACCCGTTGCGGAGCGCGATGAGCTCGCTGCGGCCGGTGTGCGACATCGCGAGCATGACCGCCATCTCGTCGGCCTCGGTGCCACTGGCCACGAAGAAGCTCTGGGAGATTCCCGTTTCGGCCGGCATCATCCCCGCGAGGAGCTCGGCCACCGCGACGATCGGCTCGTTGGGGTACAACGTGCTCAGGTGGGAGAGCCGCTGCACCTGCACCTGCACGGCGTTGACGACGTCCGCCTGGCCGTGGGCGAGCGAGACGGTCAGGATGCCCCCGAAGAAGTCGAGGTACTCCTTGCCGTCGGCGCCCCTCACCCGCAGGCCGGCCGCGGACTCCACCGCGAGGTTCTCGGCGTAGTACTGGATGACGCTCGGCATCAGGAAGCGCTTGGCCTTCTCGCGGATCTCGTCGGCGGTCATGGAACTCTCCGGGCACGAAGTCTATACCATTGACGAGTCAAGTGCAGCGCGGGGCGCCCCACGCGGCGTCTCGGGCGGATATGCGCGGCGCGTGGCCCGCTCCCGTGATCCCCGCGCCTGGCCCGCCGAGCTGGGCGGCCGCGCCCGCCAGGTGGTGCGCACCGCCGGCTTCCTCGGCGTCACCGCGGCCATCGTGCCGCCGTTCTCGCTGCACATGCAGCGCACGCGCCGCACCGGCGCCGCCCGGTCCGCGGCGCGCGACGCGTGGGTGCAGGCGTGGGCGCGGGCCCAGCTCGGCCTGTTCGGCATCCGGACCGTGCTCGACGGGAGCCCACCTCCGCCCACCGCCGATGGGGCCCCCGGCCGGCTGATCGTCGCCAACCACCGCTCCGCGGCCGACATCGGCGTGCTGTTCGCGCTGTTCGGGGGCAGCATGGTCAGCCGCGCCGACCTCGCCGGATGGCCGCTCCTGGGCCCCGGCGCCAAGGCCGCCGACACGCTGTTCGTGGATCGCAACGAGGCGCAGAGCGGCGCGCTCACGCTGCGCGCGGTGCAGCGACGCCTCGCGGCCGGCCACACCATCAGCATCTTCGCCGAGGGCACCACGCTCGACGGCGACGAGGTGCGCCCGTTCCACCGCGGCGGCTTCGTGAGCGCGCTCGGCGCCAAGGCCGAGGTGGTCCCCGTGGGCCTCGCCTACCCCGCCGCGGCCAAGGCAGCGTTCACCGAGCAGAACTTCCGCGATCACCTCACGCGCATCGCGCGCGGTCCGGGTTTTGTCGTGGGCGTCGCGATCGGTGCCCCGCTGCGGCCGGAGCCGGGCGAGCGGGCCACCGCGTTCGCGGAGCGCGCCCAAAACGAGGTTCAAGTTCTGGTACTACGCGCCCGCGCCCGCATCGGCCCCTGAGTTTCGCAGGTAGCGGCGCACCGCACGCCGGATCCGCCCCGCCGCGCGCGCGCCCCACAGCTCCGCCAGCGTGTCGTGGGCGCTGTCCACGAGGCGGACGGTGTCGTCGCCCGAGAGGCACGGGAACGGCCGCGCCGGCAGCCCCAGGTGCCGGCCCGTGCTCCGGTGCAACGCCGTGAGCAGGAGCGTCGGCTCGCCCAGGTCGACCACCACCAGCGGGAACAAGCGGCACGGCATGGGCTTGAGCGCACCGCGGGGCAGCCCCCGACGGTCCTCGGCCGCGTGGAGTGCGCACCCGAACCCCGTCGGCGCGGGCGCCGCGAAGACGCACCGCCCGCCGGGTCGCGTCAGGACACCGCCGTCGACCCAGCTCGGCGCGGCCTGCCACCGCGGGTCGCGCTCGGCGAGCTCCGTACGCAGGGACGGCAACGCCGCTTCGATGGCGGCCTGCTCCGCGGCGGACACCTCCACGTCGAGGTCGGCACAACACGAGCGGCACCCCGCGGCCCGCAGCCGGGGCGCGCAGCTCGCCGGGCGACACGCGTGCGGCTGCGCCAGGGCGGGAAGGTCGAGCAGCAGATCGCCCCCGCCGAACCCGAGCTCACCGCGGGCCGCCAGGCGGCGCACGTGACCGCCCCAGTCCGCGTCCGCGGCGTCGCCGGTCCCGAGCCAGTCGCGCAGGCTGCTCATTGGAGGAGGTAGACGGCGCCCTGGCCGTCCTCCGGGGCGCCCGCCACCATCTCGTCGGCGCCGTCGTCATCGAGCGGACCGGCCGCGACCATCCACCCGAGCTCCGACCCTCGCGCCTCCGCGAACCAGGTGAAGTCGGCCTCGTCGGCTGGCCGCACCCCCGACGCGAGCGGCCCGGAAAACGCAAAGACCGCCCCCGTCGCGCCGTCGGAGGGATGGTCCGCCGCGCCCACCACCACGCTGGTGCCCCCGTCGGCGCCGGTGCGCACCGCGAGCCCGGTGCCGAACAGCGACCGCTCGACGGTGCCCGACAGGGTGAAGTCGGCCTCGTCGGCGTAGCGCCACCCCGCATCGAAGGTGTCGGCGGCGTCGAGGAAGCCGTACACCACGCCGCCGTCGCCCACCTCGCCGGTGGCGTACGGCGCGGACATCAGCAGGTCGTCGCCTCCGTCCCCGTCGACGTCGGCGGCGACCACGACGTAGCCGAACATCGCGTCGGCTTCGATCCCGCGGACCCCGTGGTGCTCCAGGTCGCCGAGGTCCACGGTGCCGGTCCAGCCGAGGTCGCCCGCGACGAGCACCACCTTTCCGACGTTGGTCCTCGGCTCGTCGTCCGCGCCCTGCGCCGCGAGGGCGAAGTGCGTGGTCCCGTCGGGCGCCTGCACCGCCGCCACGGCGCTCCCGAGGCCGGCGCCGGAGGTCGCGTCCGCCGAGTCGCCGCACGCCTCGGTGATGCGGACCACGCCGAGGTCCGACTCGGGCCAAGCGTAGTAGTCGTCGACGGTGCCGAGGTCGCCGCGCACCTCGCCGGTGGGGCGCCGCAGGACGTACGCACCACCGCAGTAGTGGCCCTCGTACGGGTCGCCGGCCACGATCTCGGGGACGTCGTCGCCTTCGAGGTCGCCCACCGCCAGCCCCACCCCGAGGCGGCTGTAGGTCGCTTCGCCCTGGGCCTGGATCCAGAACGTGGGGGTCCGCTCGCCTGCCGCCGGCAGCTCCAGGAACGACAGCTGAGCGGTGCTCGTGCCCGAAGCGGGCGCGCCGACGACGAGCTCGACCCGACCGTCGCCGGTCCAGTCCACCGCCGCGAGCGTGGTGCCGGCGAGCGGCCCGAAGTCGATGCCGGTCAACGCCGCGTCCTCGAGGTCCAGCGGCGCCGCGCCCCCGACGATCGAGGCGCCCGAGTACGCCACCACGGTGCTGTACGAGGGCACGCCGAGCACGAGGTCGCCCACGCCGTCGTCGTCGAAGTCGGCGCCCAGGAGCGCGGCCTGCCCGAGCTGCGCGCCGAGGCCGGTGGCCCGCACCAGCGCATCGCCGACCCCGCAGTCGTCGGCGACACCGTCGCAGTCCTGGTCCACCCCGTCGAAACAATCTTCCGGAGCTCCGGGGCCGATCATCGGGTTGTCGTCGTCGCAGTCTCCGCCCGACCACGCCCCGCCTTCGCAGCCAAGGGTCGGCCCGCTCGTGTCGCTCCCGGAGTTGTCGCCGTCCTTGTCCGGCCAGACCTGGGTGGGCAGGTCGGGGTCGGCGTCGTCGCAGTCGTCGGCGTTCTGCACGCGCGCGCCGGGCGCACAGACCTTCGCTGCGGTCGCCGGGTCGCCGTACCCGTCGCCGTCGGCGTCGGCGTAGGTGGGGGTGGTCGGCGCTCCGCGGAGGGCGTCGGCGTCGTCGCAGTCCTCGCCGCCGAACGCCTGCGCGCCCACGCCGTCCCCGTCGCGATCCATCACGGCGGCGCGGTCGACCCACGGGCAGCCCAGGAGCAGCCAGAGCGCGGTCATCGGGCGGTCGCCGCGGCGACGAGGCCCGCGACGACGTCGACCGCGCGGTGCAGCTCGCCCGCGTCGACGTGTTCGTCGGCCATGTGTGCGACGTCGATGCTCCCGGGTCCGAAGACCAGCGGCTCCATCCCGAGCTCGACGAGGTTGCCCCCGTCGGTGGCGAAGCTGACGGCGCCGGCGCCCGGCGAGCTCGCGTAGGGCCGCAGGAGCGTCTCCAGCGCCGTTCCCTCCGGGGTCAACAGCGCCGGCGTCACCCGCGTGAGCTCCACCTCGCCCCATGCGCCGACCCGCGCGCGCACCTCGGCCACCAGCGCGTCCACGCCCATGCCCGGCAGCGGCCGGAAGCCGAGCTCCACGACACAGCGGTCGGGCACGATGTTGATGGCGGCGCCCCCGCGGATGGTCGCGACGTTGAGCACCACGAACGGCCGCTCCAGCAGGTCCGCGAAGCGCACGTCTTTCCGCCAGTCCTCGGCGAGCCGGTCGAGGGCCTCGACCACGCGGGCGGCCTTGCGGATCGCGTTGTCGCCGAGGTCGGGCTTGCTGGAGTGCGCGGCGCGACCGACGCAGGTGACGCGCACCGCCACGTGCCCCGGGTGCATGCGCTGGATGCGGAAGCTCGTGGGCTCGCCGATGAGGCACATGCGCGGCAGCGGCCGCCCGGCCAGCTTCTGCACGAGATCGCGGCTGCCCAGGCAGCCCACCTCCTCGTCGCAGGTCCACACCAGCACCACCTCGCGCTCCGGCGCCGGGAGCGCGCCGAGCGCCTCGATCGTGGCGGCGATGAAGCCCTTCATGTCGGCGGTGCCGCGCCCGTACAGCTTGCCGCCGCGCTCGTGCAGGCGGAACGGGTCGCTGGACCACGGCTGGCCCTCCACCGGCACCACGTCCATGTGCCCGCTCAGCACGATGCCGTCGGTACCGGCGGGCCCGCGGCTGCACACGAGGTTGAGCTTGCCTTCGCCCGGCGCCGGGAAGCGCTCCACCCGGAAGCCCGCCGCCTCGCAGCGCTCGGCCACGTAGGCGGCCAGCTCCACGAGCGGGCGGGTGGAGACGGAGGGCTCGGTGACGAGGCGGGCGAGGGTGTCGACGACGGACATCCGACCCCGGTAACGTCTGGGCGCCGCGGCGCGACCGGGCTGGACACGGGCCGGGGCTGGCCCGCGGCGCGGCGGAGGGTGGGGCGATCGTCGCTCCCCGAGGTACACTGCCCGCATGGCAACCGCCGCCGCCCGCCAGCGCATGTCCTACGCCGACTACCTCGCCGCCGAAGCGGAGTCCGACGGCCGCCACGAGTTCGTCGAGGGCGACGCCTGGGCCATGGCCGGGGGCAGCCGCGCGCACGGGCTGGTGAGCGCCGCGGTCACGATCGCGCTCGGGAGCGCGCTCCGTGGGCGCCCGTGTCGCGTCGGCAACTCCGACACCCGCGTTCACCTGCCCACCCTGGGCGACAGCGTCTACCCCGACGTGCACGTCGTGTGCGGCAAGCCCACCTTCGCCGAGGCCGACCCCGACGCGGTCACCAACCCGGTCCTCGTCGTCGAGGTGCTCTCCCCCTCCACCGAGCGCTGGGACCGCGGCGGCAAGTTCCGCCGCTACGAAACCCTGCCGAGCCTGCGCGAGATCCTGCTGCTGGAGCCCGACGAGCGCCGCGCCGAGCTGTTCCGCCGCAACGACGACGGCACCTTCACCCGCTTCGTCTTCAGCGGCGACCAGGCCATCGACCTGCGCTCCGTCGACGTGCAGGTGCCGCTCGCCGACGTCTACGCCGGGGTCGAGGCGGAGCGGGAGGCGGCGGGGTGAGGGGCGCGCCCGTCCGGGCGCCCGAAGCCGCCATGCGCCTCGCGGCTCACCAGATCTCCGGGTGGTCGCCGGGGAGGAGGAAGTTGGGGAGGATCCAGGTGCGGCCTTGGTACTCGGCGGTACCGGTTGCCTGTGCGTCCGTGAGCAGCAGCTCGGGGGCGCTGTCCTGGTCGAGGTCGCTGACGAGCCAACCCACCGGATCTCCGCCCTCCGTACTCAACGTGAGTCCGAAGCTGGCCAGATCTTCCCAGGCCACGGTTCCGGTGAGGCCGTGCCAGCGTGTGCTCGGTACGAGGACATCACCAGACGTCCCATTGGCGGACAGCTCGCTCAGGCCATCGCCATCGAAGTCGGCGAAGGCCGTCACCCCCGAAAATTCTCGCGCATCCCCACACACACGAAACGCGGCCTCCGCGCTCCACCCGTCGGCGAGCAGGCGGTCGGACGACACGAGGCTGGCGCAGATCTCGGCGTCGTTGGTGGCATACTCGCGCCGGGTCTTGGCGAGGACCTCCTCGAGCCCGTCGCCGTCCACGTCTCCTGGGGAGTTGGTCCTCTGCAGGTCGTACTCGATCACGGCAACCACGTCCGGCACTCCATCGTCCGCCATGAGTGCGAACACGTCCTCGAGGTGGGCGCCGTCGGCCCCGGCCATGTCGGGGCCGGTCGCGAATGCGTGGCGCCCGCCGCCCCACAGGGTGACGAGGTCGCGCAGCCCGTCGCCGTCGTAGTCGGGGATCACACTTGGCGAGTTGCCCCAGTCCGCCCAGTTGGTCTCGTCGCCCGGCCACTCCACGTCGGGGTCGGCGAGGGTGAGGGTCACCTCGTCGGCCACCTCGAGGTCCCCGGCGAGGCCGGGCCGGCCCCGGATGAAGTAGAACTTCCGGTACTCGTCGCCGACGCTGTTGCCGGTCTGCTCCACCACCGCGTCGGCGTAGCCG
>SXOM01000044.1 GCA_005776735.1 Pseudomonadota bacterium | reverse complement strand
GGCTTCTCCAACCGCATGCTCGATCTCTGCCGCAAGATCGCGAAGGCCTGAGCCATGTCCAAGGTCCCCACGCTCGCCGAGATCGACGTCCAGAACCGCCGTGTGCTCCTCCGGGTCGACTTCAACGTCCCCATGGAAGACGGCCGCATCACCGACGACAACCGCATCGTCGCCGCCCTCCCGACCCTCCGCCACCTCCGCGAGAAGGGCTGCCGCATCGTGGTCTGCAGCCACCTCGGGCGCCCGTCCGGCGTGGACCCCGCGTTGTCCCTGGTGCCGGCCGCGGCGCGCCTGGCCGAGCTGCTCAACGACGACGTGCTCTTCGCGCACGACATCGTGGGCGACGACGTCGAGGCCATGACCAAGGAGATGGTGCCCGGCGGGGTGATGATGCTCGAGAACCTGCGCTTCCACCCCGGCGAGAAGGGCGGCGACGAAGACTTCGCCAAGGCGCTCGCCCGCCTGGGCAGCGTCTTCGTCAACGACGCGTTCGGCTCGATGCACCGCGCCGAGACCAGCATCGCCGCGGTGGTCGACCACGTCGAGGTCGCCTGTGTCGGGTTCCTCGTCGGCAAGGAGCTCGACGCGCTCGGTCGCTGCCTGCAGGGCGCGGCGCGCCCGTACGTCGGCATCCTCGGCGGCGCGAAGGTCAGCGACAAGATCGCGGTCATCGAGTCGCTGCTCAACCGGGTCGACGCGCTCATCATCGGCGGCGCGATGGCGTACACCGTCCTCAAGGCCAAGGGTCAAGACGTCGGAAAGTCCCGTGTCGAGGTCGACAAGCTCGCCCTGGCCGCCCGCCTGTTGGAGCGCTGCGCCGAGAAGAACGTGGTGCTGCACCTCCCGATCGACCACGTGGTCAACACCTCGCTCGACGCGACGGCAGCCCCGGAGCTGGTCACTGCGTTCGGCCCCGACCAGATGGGCCTGGACATCGGCCCCGAGACGGTGCGCGCCTATGCCGACGTGATCGGCGCCGCGCAGACCATCTTCTGGAACGGTCCGATGGGCGTCTTCGAGAAGGACGCCTACGCGGCCGGCACCCGTGGCGTCGCCGAAGCGGTCGCCGCGAACAAGGGCTACACGGTCATCGGTGGCGGAGACTCGGCGGCGGCGGCGGCGAAGTTCGGCCTCGCCGACAAGTTCACCCACGTGAGCACCGGCGGCGGCGCCTCGCTGGAGTTCATCGAGGGCAAGGACCTCCCGGGCGTCAAGGCGATCCGTAACAAGGGTCGGTAAAGGCGGATTACGGGCGATGCGCCGCGACCGGTCCGGGCGCGGGCGCGGTCCGCCGCGCATCGCGCGCGGAGCGCGGCGTTAGGCTGTGCCCGGAGACTCCGCATGCGCCGCAAGTTCATCGTCGGCAACTGGAAGATGCACAAGGGCCCCGCCGAGGCCGACACCTTCGCCGACGCGCTCAAGCGTGCGCTCGCGGGGCGCGACGCCGCCGTCGACGTCGGGGTGGCGCCCCCGTTCCTCAGCTTGCCGGCGGTCGTCGCACGGCTCAAGCACACGGGCATCCAGGTGGCCGCGCAGAACCTCCACGCCGAGATCCAGGGCGCCTACACCGGCGAGGTGTCGGGCGAGATGCTCCGCGGCGCGGGGGTTGCGTACTGCCTCGTCGGCCACAGTGAGCGCCGCCAGCTCTTCGGCGAGACCGACGCGGTCGTCGAGAAGAAGGTCCACGCCTGCTTCCGCAGCGGCCTGCTCCCCATCCTGTGCGTCGGCGAGACGCTCGCCGAGCGCGAGGCGGGCCACGAACGCGAGGTGGTCGTGCGCCAGCTCCAGGCCGCGCTCGGAAAGGTGCAGGCCGACCAGGTGCCGAGCGTCACGCTTGCGTACGAGCCGGTGTGGGCCATCGGCACGGGCAAGACCGCGAGCCCACTCCAGGCCCAGGAGATGCACGCGACGATCCGCGGGTGGCTCGAAGCGACCTACCCGGCGTTCGTGGCCCGCTCCACGCGCATCCAGTACGGCGGGTCGGTCAAGGGCGCCAACGCGGCCGAGCTGATGAAGATGCCCGACATCGACGGGGCGCTCGTCGGCGGCGCGGCGCTCAACGCCGAGGAATTCCTGCAGATCATCGCCGCGGCGGGGTAGGCGGTGGCGCCGCCGGCACCCGCCCGCGTCGTGCCGGCCGCCACGGCCGCGGTGGTGTTCTGGGGGCTGGTCTTCGGCCTGCGCGGGGGCGTGCCGTTCGTGCGCTTCCCCGCGTTTGCGTTCCCCGACACGGGCGGGGTGATGGCGGTGCCGCTCTTCCGGGCCGACGGCCGCGAGGCCGACCCGACCGACTACGTCGACTTCGCCGGCGTCGGCCCCGAAGCGGTGGACGTGGTCCACGACGGGGTCCCGAGCGTCGTCGCGCACCGCTTCCACGAAGCCGAGGCGTGGTTGCGCGACCACCCCGGAGCCGGCGGCCCGGTGGCGGTCGAGGTCGGCCTGCGCGTGCTGCGTGTGGGCGCCGACGGCCGGGTACACACCGACGACCGGATCGACGGCCGCGGCACTGCGAGGCCACGGTGAGGGTGGCGCCCGACCGGCTGGCCCGCGCCGGACGGGTGGCCGTCGCCCTGGGGCTCGCGATGGCGTGGCTCAGCTTCGGGCGGGTGCTGGACGTCGACGGGGTGCCCTTCGCGCCAGGGCCGCTGGCCGCGCTGCCGATGAACCCGCTCGTCGCGAGCGTGGCATCGTTTGTATTCGCGTCCACCCTGTCGGCCTGGGCCTCGCAGCGCCGGGAGGACCTGACCGCCGCGCTGCTGGTCGTGCTGCTCGCGGCGGGGACGCAGGTGCAGGCGTGGCAGTGGCCGGGCGACGAGGGCGCCAACGGGGCGACGATGCTGCCCGGCGCGGCGCTCACCGCGTGGTGGGTCGCGCGGCGGTTCGGCGGGCCGGCCGCGGTGCGGGATCGCCGCGCGGTCGACGCGGCGTGCGGGATGGTGGCCGGCGGCTACTTCGTCGCCGCGGCGTCGAAGGTCGCGGGGTCGGGCCTCGCCTGGGCCAGCGCCGGGAACATCGGCCTGCAGATCGCGGCCCAGGCGGCGATCGTGGGGGGGCCGCTCCACACCCTGCGCGCCGCCGCCGCCGAGTCGCCGGTCTTCTGCGGGCTCCTGGGCGTCGCCACCCTCGTGATCGAAGGCGGCGCCGTGGCCTACGTGTGGCCCCCGGCACGCCCGTGGCTCACCGTCGCGATCGTCGGGATGCACCTCGGCATCGGCTTGTTGATGGGGCTTCATCACTACGACTGGATGTTCACCACGCTCGGGCTCGGCCTCGCCAGCGCCGCGGAGGACCGGCGATGACGCCCGTGCTCTGGGCCCTGGCGGGTTTGTTCGCCTACATGGCCATCTCGTTGCGGCTGGGCGACGCCTTCCCGTTCTCCAAGTACTCGATGTACGCCGGCCTGAAGGGGCGCGACGAAGGCGCCGTGCTGAGCGTCCGCGTGGGCGGGGTCGAGACCCCGGTGGCATCGCTCGATCGTTTCGTCGGCATCGACCCCGCCGCGATCGACGCCGCGGGCCGTCCGTGTTCGCAGCAGTGGGTCGTCGTCGAGGTGCGCCGGTGGGTCGCGGAGCACCTCGCCGCCGAGGCCGGCCCCGACGCCGTCGAGGTCGAGCTCGGCTTTCGCCACCTGCGGGTCGACGGGCACGTGCTCACCGAACGATTCGAGCGCGTCGCGATCGGGCGGGCGCACCCCCGTAGGCGGGCGCCTTGAGCGTGGCCGATGGGTGGCTCGGCCCCGCGGGCGCCGCGGCGGTGCTCGCGCTCGGGCTGCTGGCCGGGCTGGCGAACACCGCCTTCCACCTCGTCTACCACCGGGTTCCCCTGTACCTCGACCCCCGGGGGGTCGTGGGCGACCCGGCCGGCCGGCGGCCCACGCTCCGGCAGCTCGCGCTCTTGGGCGCCGCGGTCGCGGGGGTGCTGGCGTTCGCCGCCTCCCCCGCCGGGCTCGGCGGCCCCGGGC
>SXOM01000043.1 GCA_005776735.1 Pseudomonadota bacterium | reverse complement strand
GCGCCTCGCGCCTCGCGCCTCGCGCTCGCATCGCCGCCGGGCGCCCGCCCGCCCCGGCTCGCGACCCGACCGGTCGCGGGGCGCCCGCCGAGGCCTCGGCGGGGATGGTCACTGCCCCCTCCCACTACGCCCGCCTGCGGAACCCCTTGAGCACCCGCAGATAGTCGACCGGGTGCGGCGCCGACGGGGGCCGGTACTCCCACTGGCGCGCGAGCACCTCTTCGGCCCCCGCGGGCAAGGCGCCGAGGTGCCGCCGCAGGCCCTCGGGGTCTGCCGCGCCACGCCCCAGCACGTCCTCGAGCTCGCCGAGCGCGCTCGGTGCCGACCACGCGTTGCCCGCGAGCACCGTCGCCAACGAGGTGGGCCACATCTCGCCCACGGAGACCATGACCAACGCCGCGGCGTACCAGGTGCGCACCGGGACCACGCGCGTGCCGAGCGCGTCGAACTCCGAGACCGGCCGCCCCTTGTCGAGGCGGATGAAGATGCGCTCCACGGCGTCGGCGACCGACACCCGCCGGAGCGCGGCGAGCGACGCGACGATGTCGTCGGCGTAGGCGCCGCCCGCCTCGAGCACGCGAGAGAGCTCGACCGACCCGATGCGGCCGGCGATGGCGTCGGCGTAGACCGAGTAGACCACCGCGTCGATCTCGGCGTCGTCGCCGAACAACGACTCGCGCACCCCGGCGCCGAGCCCCACGCGCCCGGCGACCAGCTCGGGCAACTTGTACCCGAACTGGCCCTTGACCGCGCGGAGCCGCCCGCGGCGCAGGTTGCCGACGTTGTCCTTGAGCACGAAGTGGTCCCAGCGGACGCCGTCCATCCGGAGCTTCTCCTCCAGGCGGGCGCGCATCTGGGTGGGCGAGCCGCTCAGGATGTGCACCCGCGGCCGCCAGCCGGGGCCCTCGCGCCCGAGCTCGCGCATGAGCGCGGTGGCGCCGGGCACCGCACGCTTGGCCCACGCCGGTTCGACCGCGCTGCGCACCAACCCGCGGAGGGTGTCGAAGTCGGTGAGGAGGTAGGTCTTGTCGAGGTCCCAGCGGTAGACGCGCAGGCCGGGATCGCCCCCGGGCGGCGGCGTCACGGGTCGCCACCGATGCGGCGCATCCCGCGCAGGGGAGCGCTCACGCGCGGCGCCAGCGCAGCCGCCAGCGCGCCGTCTTCGCCGGGCCGCGCGGCGACCCGGAAGTCGAGCGGCGCCCGCTCGTTCACCCGCTGCTCGAGCAGTCGCCCGGTGGGCCCCTGCAACATCGAGCCTCCGCACTCCACCGTGCGCAAGCCCACCAGGAGCGTGCTGAGCTCGCGCACCACCCCGACCATCACGTCGGCCATCCGGTCGAGCGTGGCCAGCCCCGCGGCTTCGCCCGACTCGAGCGCCGCGCGCAGGCGGCGCCCCGCCTCGGGCGCCGGACACTCCACGCCCTCCGCGGCCAGCATCGTCGCCACCCCGACGTTGCTCAGGTACGTGCGCATCGCGCCGGTCAGCGGCAGGTAGGTGTGGGGGAGCGCGTCGGGCGCGACGTCGACCACCAGGCGACCCATCTCGGTGGCCGAGACGTCGCCGTTGGCGTCGATCCAGCAGCCGCCGAAGCTCGTGCCGATCTGCACCCGGACCAGCCGCCGCTCGCCGGTGTCGCTCAGGTGGCGGCCGAGGTTGCTCAGGTCGTTGAACAGGGCCACCGGCCCGTCGACCAGGCCCTCGGCGATGCGCTCGGCGAAGTTGTCGAACGCGCCCGCGTCGCCCACGCGCTCGCGCAGCACGGTCGAGAGCTCCAGCACCTGCCCCCCGACCCCCAACGGCGCCGCCAGGCCGATGCCCAACGACCCGACGGGCCGCCCCCCCGCCGCCTCTACCACCAGGGCGCGCGCGCGCTCGATGAGCGAGGCGATGCCCGTCGCGCCCGGCGGCCACGTGGCCGCGGAGGCCGAGCCGACCCACACCTCGCCGTCCAGCGCCACCACCTTCATGCCGGTGCCGCCGATGTCCAGGCCGATCGCGAGGCCGGGCCCCGGCGGCCGCAGCACCGGCCGGTCCACGCTCGGGATGTCGACCTTTCGGCCCGGCTCGGCCCGCGCCGGTGCGATGACCAGCGGCAGGTGGTGCACGCTGCGCACCCGACCGAGCACCGGCTCCAGGTCGGCCTCCGGCAGCGGCGCCACGATCTCCACCGCCGCGGGGTTGAACAGGAGCGCCGCGTTGTGCGCACGCGCCAAGACCGGCCACACCGAGCGGCCCAGCGCCGGCGCGAAGACCGTGTACTCGCGTACCGCCGCCGCCGCGCCCCAGCGGCTGTGCAGCCGGATGCGCCACGGCACCGCGCGCTGGTGGCGCCCGAGCTCCCCGAGGACGTCGGCCAGCGCGCGCATCCCTACGGACGACCTTCGAGCCGCGTGACGCGGTCTCGCAGCTTGCGGTTGTCCTCGGTGACCCCCTCCAGCTCACGACGCAGCGTGGCCAGGCCCCCCTCGAGCGTGCGGCCCTCGCGGATGGTGCACATCGACTCCCACGCCAGCCGCGCGCAGCGCACGTCGCCCACGGCGCGGTGCACCCGCTGCAGGACCCCGAGCGCGCGGGGGTCGCGCAGCGTGCCGAGGCCGCTCACGGCCGCCATCTGCACGCGGAACGCGGGGTCCTCGGCGAGCTCGGCGAGGCGCTCGACCGCCGTGGTGCGCACCGCCTCGACCTCGTCGCCGAGGCGGGCCAACGCCGCCACCGCGGCCGCGCGCGCGCGCACCGGCTTGTCGTCGGC
>SXOM01000042.1 GCA_005776735.1 Pseudomonadota bacterium | reverse complement strand
GGGCAGCGGGTAGGTGCCTTCCTGCTCGATGGGGTTCTGGGTGGCGAAGACCTGGAAGGGCGGGGTGAGCGGCCAGGTCTGGCGGCCGATGGTCACGTGCCCTTCCTGCATCGCCTGCAACAGGGCCGCCTGCGTACGGGGCGGCGTCCGGTTGATCTCGTCCGCCAACAACAGGTTGGTGAAGATCGGGCCCGGCACGAACCGGAGCTGGCGGCGCCCGGTGGCCGGGTCTTCGTCGAGCACCTCGGACCCGGTGACGTCGGCCGGCATCAGGTCCGGGGTGAACTGGATGCGCCCGGCGTCGAGCCCCATCGCGCGCGCCGTGCTCGACACCAGGAGCGTCTTGGCGAGGCCCGGCACCCCGACGAACAAGCAGTGCCCGCGCGAGAAGAGCGCGATGAGCATGCGCTCGACCACGTCGTGCTGGCCGATGATGCGACGCCCGATCTGGGCGAGGACGTCGGTGCGCACGTGCGCGAGCCGGTCGAAGAGGGCGGAGTCGTCGGGGGTGCTCATCGGTCGCTCTGGAGGATGCGGGTGTAGCGGCGGTGGCGCTCGGCGAGCGCGGCGTCGCCGCGGGCGGCGTAGAGGTCGGCCAGCGTGGTCTGGGCGTGGTGATCGAAGGGGTCGACGTCGACGCCGGCGCGGAACTGGGTGAACGCCGCGGCGGTGGCCCCGCTCGCGAGGTACAGGTCGCCGAGCGCCACCCGGCTCGGGGCGTGCTCGGGGTAGTCGGCGACCGCGCGTTCGAGCAGGGCCTTCGCTTCAGGGGTGCGGCCGAGCGCCTGGAGCGCCACGGCGGTGCGTACCGCGAGGATCGGCGAGGCCGGCTCGTTGGCGGGCGCCGCTTTTCGGAACTCCACGAGCGCCGCCTCCGGGCGACCGGCGTCGAGCAGGATGTCGCCGAGGCGGGCGAAGCGGGCGAGGTCGGCGCGGTGGCCGAGGAGCGGGTCGACGTCGTAGTCGTCGCCCGCCCCGTCGAGGATCACCTTGGCCTCGGCGAGCTTCTTGCTGACCAGGTCGAGCCCCTCGAGGTACTTGCGCCACGCGGCCATGAACGCCGCGCTGTCTCCGGCGGCACCCTCGGCGGCCACCGCCTGCAAGGCGTCCTCGCCGGCGCGCACCCGCTCGAGCACCCGGGACACCGCCTGCGGCCCCCCCACGTTCCGCAGGTGCACGATCATCGTCGACACCTGGGCGAAGGCGAGGGCCGCTTCGTCCGCAGAGTCCAGAAACGCCATCGAGGGGTGCATCTTGGTGAGCGGGACCAGCGCGTCCTTGGCGAGCGCGTCGGCCAGCAACGACTGTTGGCTCGGCGTGAGCGCGGCGGGCTCGTCCTGGCGCCACAAGGACTCGTGGCTCCGGGCGATGCCCTCCTGGAGCCACACGGGCGCGAGGTTCTTGGTGCGCCACGCCACGATGTAGTGGATGTACTCGTGGGCGATGGTGTCCTTCCAGCCGTAGCCCCGCCCGAGGGCGCGCGGCGAGCTGACCAGGAGCCGCGTCCACTTGCTCAGCGCCACCACGCCGGTGGTGCGCACGGACTCTGCGGGCAGCGACGAAGCGTCGATGAACCGCTGGGCGGTGGGGTACAGCTCCATGCGGACGCCCCCCGGTGGCGCGCCGCCGAGGAGCGGACCGATCCGGTCGTGCGAGGCCTGGAGCGTCTCCAGCGCTTCGTCGACGAGCACCTCGTCCATCCCGGGCCGGTAGCGCACGGTCACATCCCCGCGCACCTCGGCGCGAAAACCGCGGTTGGCGCTGAGCACCTGCTCGTACAGGGCCAACGCGCGACCGCGCGCCTCGTCCCCCTTCACCACCGGCGCGAGCAGGTCGCGGGCCTCGGCGAACTCTCCAAGGTTGAACGCCAGCTCGGCACGCGCGGCCGCGTCGTCGGGCGTCGTCCCGAGCGCCTCAGCCGCCTTGCGGGCGCACGCGAGGTCGTACACCTCCAGGCAGGCGGAGACCTCGTCGGCGGGCGCCGCCAGCGCGAGCGCAGCGGAGAGGAGCAGGCTCACTGGCGCACCAGCTCTTCGTAGTAGCGGCGGCTCGCGCCGCGGTAGGCCTCCGGCACTTCGCCTTGCATCCCTTCCAGCAGCGCCTTGCGGTACTCCTCCGGCGTCTGGAACTCCTCCGGCGCGGGGATGGTGACCTCGAGCTGCCCCGCGAGCGGGCCTTCGCCCTGCTCGCTCCCGCCCTCGCCGTCGCCCTCCTCCTTCTCGCCGCCGCGGCCCTTCTGGCCCGCCGCCCGCTGCATCTCCGCCTGGTCGCGGCCGGCCTGGCGGAGCGCTTCCTGCGCTTCGCGGAACCCGTCCTCGGCGGCGCCCTGCGCCCCCTCGGCGCTCATCGCGTCGCCCTCCCCCATCGCGCCTTCGGCGCGCATCGCCTGGGCCGCGCCCTCCGCCGACCGCTCGACCAGCTCCGAACCGTCCGCCTGCAGTTGCTGGGCCACCTTCTCGGCGTCCTGCGCGGCCTGCTCACCGCGCCGGGCGAGCTCGGCCTGCTCGCGGGAGAGCTCCTCGAGGGCCCGCGAGAGCTCGGGGCTCGCTTCCCGCTGGCCCGAAGCGAGGCGCTCGAGGCCGGCCTGTGCGCGCGCCGCTGCGCGCTGGGCATCTCCGAGCGCGCGCTGCGCCGCCGCTGCGCTGGCGCTGTCCATCTGGCCGGACCGCGCCGCCGCGTCGACCCGGCGGCGCGCCCGCTCGACGCTCTGCAGGGCGTCCTCGGCGCGGTCCAGGGACGTGCGCGTGGTAACTGGGGCGGCTGCTCCGCTCGACAGCCCACCGCCGAGATCTGCGACGGCGCCGACAACGACTGCGACGGCGCCACCGACGAGTCCATCCGCCGCTCCTGCCGCACCGACTGCGGCGGCGGCACCCAGCTGTGCT
>SXOM01000317.1 GCA_005776735.1 Pseudomonadota bacterium | reverse complement strand
CCGCGAGCGCGACGCGCAGCCGCTGGCCGGGCCGCGGCGCGATCCACACGCCGGCCTGCGCCCCGAACCCCGGCGCCCAGGCCGACTCGGCGGCGAGCTGCAGGTCCACCGCCAAAAACGGCGCGATGGACCAGGGCGCGGCGAGCTCGCCGCCGAGCTGGAACGCGAGCGGTTCGGCGTCGCGGACGTCGTGGAGGAGCGTGCGGACGCCGGCGTAGAGCCGCGCCGGCCCGAGCTGGCGCGCGCCGAGCAGGCGCACCCACTCGCGGCTGTAGGCCACCTGGTCGGGCACCACGCCGTCGGGGACCGCGGCGCCGTCGGCGTAGTGGGCGCTGGTGTGCGCGAGGTCCAACCGCGCCGACCACGCCCCCCACCGCGCCGACACCGGGAAGCCGAAGGTGCCGTCGAAGGTCTCGAGGTCGAAGCGCAGGCTCGGCTCGGGGAAGAACCCCATGCGACCGGCGGCCTCGATCCCGAACGACACGCTGGCGTCGGGCCCCCGCCAGGCGACGATCGGGAAGTCCGCGGCGAGCGTGGCGTCGACGGTGAACCGTTCGTCCCAGCGCAGGGTGACGCTGCTGAGCGGCGAGCCGGTGTCGGCCACGGGCGCCGCGAAGTCGGCGTCGGGAAACCAGAGCCAGGCCACCTACAGGCCGGCGCGGGCGAGGGCCTGGCGCGCTGCGAGCACCAGCGGGCGCACGCTGGGCGTCGGGGGTTGCACCCGCAACAGGTGGTCGCCCGGGAGTGGCCACTCGTCCCCGCGGTCGCGCGTGGCACCGCCGAGCTGCACCAGCGGCGTACCCCCTCGGGAAATCTCGACGAAGGTGACGCCCTCCATCGCGGCGACGGTGTCGACCAGTTGGCCGGTGAGCGCGAGCGCGCCGGCGCGGTCCTCGGCGGCGGCGGCGGCTTCGTAGAACTCGACCGCGCGGCTGAGCTGCGAACCTTCGCGCGACTGGCGCGCCTGGGTGAGCGCGACCTCGAGCACGCCGAACAGCTCCTTGAGCTTGAACGGCTTGAGCACGAAGTCGGCCGCGCCGAGCCGCAGCGCGCGCACCACGTGCTCGACCGTGGCGTAGCCGGTCATGACCACCCCGGGCACCGGCGGCAGGCGGCGGCCGGCGTGACGCACGAGGTCGAGCCCGTCGCAGTCGGGCAGCTTCAGGTCGGTGAGCAGCAGGTGGTAGCGGCCGGTGGCGAGCAACGCGCGGGCCTCGCGGCCGTCGCGGGCGACATCGACCGTCCACCCCCGACCGCGCAGGTATTCGGCGATGAGCTCGTGGATGGAGGCTTCGTCGTCGACGACCAGGACGTGGGGAGCCGCTGCGTGGTTCACCCGCCCATGGTATTCCTTGTGGCGGGAGTCGGCATGGCGCGGATCGAGCGGGTGGACCAGGGCCTTCGCGGTCGGCTCGATGAGCTGGAGCAGAAGCTGTTCCTGCTCAAGATGACGTACGAGAAGTACTTCAGCGGCCTGGAGCGGGTCGAGCCCTACCGCGACCGGGAAGAGATCCGCCGCATGGTGCGCGACCTCGCCGAAGAGGGCATCCGCAATCCGACGCAGTCGTTCAAGTTCCAGGGACTGAAGGCTCGTTTTCAGAGCTTCGAGCTGTACTGGACGCGCAACCTGAAGATGATGGAGGCCGGCACCCACCCCAAGATGCGGTTCCGCGCCGACAGCAAGGCGGCCGCAAAGGCCGCGGCCGCGGCCGCGGGGACGCCGGTCGAGGAGCGGCTCTCGCCGGAGCAGGAGCAGGTGCTCCGCGAGCGCCAGGAGCGCATGGAGAAGGAAGAGCGGGCCTACAAGCTGGTGTACGACAAGTACATGGAGGCGCGCGCCAAGTGTGGGCAGTCCACCGACATCGGGTTCGACGCGGTGCGCGAAGCGCTCACGCGGCAGGTGCGCCAGATCAAGAGCACCTACAACGTCGAGAGCGTGAAGTTCCGCATCGTGGTCGAGGAGGGCAAAGCAAAGGTCAAGGCCGTCCCGCAGGGTACCGGCGGAGCGGGTTAGGCATCCGGCGTGTGGATCGCCCTCTTGTCGCTGGCCCTGGCCGGGGACGACGACCCCGAGCCCCTGCCCGACGCACCCCTGGCCTTGGTGCCGTTCGGGGTGCCGCAGTTCGCGTGGGGGGCGCCCGGGCGCGGCGCGGCGTACGCGGTCAGCCAGGCCGCCGGCCTGGGGCTCGCCATCCCCGCGGGCCTCGAGATGGACGCCGCGCAGGACGCCGGCGACGACGCCGGCACCGAGCTGTACCAGGGGCTCATGGTCGCCGGGGTGGGCGTGGCCGCGGTGTCGTACGCGGTACAGCTCCTCGACGGGTCGCGGTTGGCGCAGGAGCGCGCCGCGCGCGCAGCCGAAGCCCACGCGCGGCGCGAAGCGGTGGCGTGGTTCGACGCGGGGCGCGCCCGGGTGGCCCGATGAGCGTCAACGACCGGCTCACGTTCGAACGGAGCGGCCTGCTCCACGGCCTGTCCGACGTCGACCGCGAGGAGGCGTTCGCCGCCTTCCGCACCTACGACCTCGGCCCGGGCGAGGAGCTCCTGGTCGAAGGCGAAGCGGACCGCACCCTGTGCTACATCGTCGACGGGTACCTCGTCGCGATCCTCAGCGGCGCGCGCCTCGGCCGCATCGGCCCGGGCGAGACCGTCGGGGAGATGGCGATGTTCGGCTCGCTCGATCGGCGCGCCGCCACCGTGAAGACCGAGACGCCGGTGCGCATGCTGCTGCTCGACGAGGAGGGCCTGCGCTTCATGCGCATGCGGGACAACCCGGTGGTGCAGCGCATGGAGTCGTTGGCGATGCGCACCATCGCCGGGCGCCTGCGCGCGGTCGACCTGCTCATCGGCACGATGGCCGACGGGGAGGTGGTGCGCGAGCGCACGGGCAAGGGCCTATTGTCCAGGATCGCAGCCGGCTTCGGCTTCGCGGGCGCCCGTCCCGCCACCGCGCCGCCCAAGCCCACGGCCGTGCTCCGCAACACGCCGGGTTTCTCCACGCGCGACGACGCGGTGCTCGAGCGCTTGGCTTCCCGGTTCGAGCCGGTGGCCTTCCGCCAGGGCGAAGCGCTGGTGAATCAGGGCGAATACGGCGAAGAAGCCTTCATCGTGGCCGAAGGGCGCGTGGCGGTGTACCGCGCGGTCGACGAAGATCGGGCCGAGCGCATCGCCCAGCTCGGTCCCGGCCACGTGGTCGGGGCGGTGGCCCTGGCCGACGCCGGCGGGCGCTCGGCGACCGTGCGCGCGATCCAGCCCACGTGGGCCCTGCGCATCACCCACCAGGCGTACCGCGAGCTCGAAACCGACCTCGGCGCCGAGGGGCGCACCTTCCGTCGCGGCATGATCGACGCGATGTCGGCGCAGCTCCGGCTCGCCAACGAACACATCGTGCGCCTGAGCGGGCGCTGGGGCGCGGTGTAGGCCGGCGGCGGGGCGCGCGCGGCGCTACTCGTACACCACCAACCACGCGTTGAGCACGATGTTGCCGTAGCTGCCTTCGGGGGGCGGCGCGCTGTCCTCGTACAGTCCCTGGTAGCTGACCTGGGCTTCGCCGTCGGCGCCGACCGCAGTGGTGAAGTCGACGTCGATCGGCATCACGATCTGCCCCGGACACCACCCGCCGCGGCCGTACCACCACGTGCCCGACTGGTTGGGCGTCATCTGGTTCTCGATCTGGTCGATGCACCCGGTCTGCGTCTGCGCGGAGGTGTACTCCTGGAAATACGCCTCCCCGTCGACCGTGAACTCGTGCTGGTGGTTGCAGAACTCCGCGCAGTTGTCGGACTCCATCCCGTGACCGGTCAGGTTGGCCCAGAGTTGGACCTTCTTCGCGGTCGCGGAAACCGGGACGGTCACCGTCTCCCGACCGTCGTTGTAGGTCGAGTTGAAGTTGCCCCCGGTCGCGACGAGCGTGGCAGCGCGCGGCTTGTAGGGCTTGCCCTGGTTGGTGAGCCGCAGTTGCAGGCGGGTCTCGGTGGGCTGCACGTTCCAGGACGGGGCCCAGCTCCACCGGAACGTCTTGGCGCCGCCTTCGAGCAGGAACGGCAACATCGGCGTGGCGTCGGCCACCCACCGGGCTTCGCGGTGGTAGGTCGTGATGAACCGGCTCATCTCGATCCACGAACCGTCGCTGTCCTGCACGTAGAAGTTGGCGATGTAGTCCCACGCACCGCAGTTTCCCTGCTCGGTGGCCTCCGGGTCCGGGCACCGCATGTCGATGTCGATCTGCAGGGTGTCGAACTCCGCCATCTCGGCCGCCGACGGCAGCTCCACCGTCATGTCGGCGTACTCGGAGATGACCTCGCCGTCCCAGAGCTGCACGATCGTCGGGTCGGCCTGCGCGTCGAGCGCCGCCTGCCGCGTGGCCTCCATGTTGAAGAACCGGCTCTCGTGGGCGGCAAACGCCAGGTTGTTCTGGAACGGCCAGCCCTCGTTGGACGCGTCGCTGCGCGTGACGTCGGCGAAGCTGCCCATGCCGCGGAGCTGCTGGTACCGATCGATGGCGAGGCCGTACGTCGCGACCCGCCCCCGCAGCACGTCTTTGAGCCACTCGGTCTCCAACGTCTTGACGCTGCCGTCGGCCACGTGCAGACGCTCTGCCCACCATGCCGCGTCCTCGGCCGACAACTTCGCGAGCTGCTTGTCGATCTGGGCGAGGATTTCTTCGCGGTTGGCGGCCGAGCTCTCGTCCTGGGCGTAGGTCGAGACGAAGAAGTAGTGCGTGTTGCGCGGCGAGCCCGCGAGCAGGTCGTCGAGGTCCTTGGACCAGATGGTGTCCGCTTTCGACGCGGTGCGGACGATGTCGTCGCGGATGAACAGGTAGTTCTCGCATCCGGTCCACGCTTCCGACAGCCGCCAGGTGGTGCCGTCGGTCTGGGTGATCTCGAAGTCGTCCGCCGTCTGGTGGCGCAGTACGCCGTAGGGCCCCACCGCGTCCCACGGGATCGACACGCCGAAACCCTGCTCGGCGCACCACGCGGCCGCGTCGAAGCTCGCGGTGTCGGCGGTGTCGGCGGTGTCGGCGGTGTCGGCCGCGCTGTCGTCCCCCGTGTCGGCGGGGGTGGCGCACGCGGCGAGGAACACCAGGAGCAGAGAGCGGCGCGGCATGGGCAGACTCGCGAGAGCCCCCACGGTATCACCGGCGCAACGGAGCCACCGCTTCGATGACGTTGGGCAGCTCCCACTCCGCGTCGTTGTGCTCGATGAAGCCCGTCTCGTAGCTACCCACCTCGGTCCGTTCCACCCCCGGTCCGCGTACGTACAACGACGCCTCGGGCCCGCCCTCCGCGTAGTGCAGCGCGACGAGGTCCAGCGGTGCCGCGTTCAGCAGGTCCACGAGGTCGTGCATCGTGTAGGGCGCACGCGTGTGCAGGAACAGGATGCGCCCGTCGGTGTCGGCCCCGATCAACGCGCTCGACCACCGTCGGTCCTGTTGCGCCCACACGTTGTGGCCTTCGCAGTCGAGCATGCGGATGGACTGCACCCGCGTCCGCCACCGCTTCGCCACGGCCCCCCGGTCGTCGCAACCGAGGTTCACGATCGCCGCGCGCGGACCCGACCCCACCGGATCGGCCACGAAGAGCGAGTTCTGCTGCTCCGCCCACCGCGGGTTCTGCACCCGCCCGTCGACCGCGAAGTGGCCCACGCTGGTGTGCCAATCATCGGCGAACATGCTCGTGTTCATCACCGCGACCGCCGCCGCGTCGGTCGAGGCCCACCCCGACGCGGTCCGGTTGGCGCCCCCCTCCAACGACGCGGCCCGCACACGCAGCTCCACCCGCGCCGGGTCGACCCGCACGTACACCACCTCGCCCGGTCCGCGCACCGACGGCGTGGGGAGGGGCCACACCCCGAGCTCGAAGCCCGGCGCGAGCTCTCGGAGCGAGGCCACCGGCGCGGCCGCCGCCGGCGCGGG
>SXOM01000041.1 GCA_005776735.1 Pseudomonadota bacterium | reverse complement strand
GGCCGCGAGCTCGGTGAGGCGGGCCTTGAGCGCGGCCCCTTCGCCTTGCACCGGCGCTTCGGCGGCGAAGCGCACCGGGAACCCGGTCGCGTCGAACCGCCGGATGGGGCCGACGCCGTTTTCGCCCCGGAGCACGGCGCGCCACGTGGGCTCGACCCCGACGCCGAGCGGCGTGACCATGCCCACCCCGGAGACGACGACGCGCTCAGTCACCGGGATACCCGGCCCACAACCTGCGCAGCTCGCTGCGTTCCAGCGCTTCGAGGCGCTCGGCCTCTCCCGGCTCGGTGAGCACGACGGCGTTGAACACGAACGTCTGCTCGGCCTGCGCGACCGTGCGGCCGCCGACCCAGGCCCGCACGTCCATGACCGCGCTCTCGTCGCGCAGGCTGAGCACCCGCGCTTCGAGCCGCACCTCTTCGCCCGGGCGTACGAACCGCCGGAACTTCACCGCCTGCATCATCGACAGGATGGGAAACGGCCAGTCTCCCCGGTTCAACCGGACGCTGTAGCCGATGAGCTTGCCCGCGAGCTGCGCGAGCGACTCCATCAGGATGACGCCCGGCACCACCGGAAAACCGGGGAAGTGGTCGGCGAAAAGCTCGAGTTCCGGCGCGAAGCACACCGAGCCCGCGACGAAGCGGTCCCGCTCCATCTCATCGATCCGATCCACCAGGCGCCAGCGCATGACCCACGGGACTAACCAGCCGGCTATAGTGTCGTCGCGGAGGATTCGTGACCCTGCTGCTCCTGGCAATCGGCTGCTTCACCCCCCAGGCGGACCCTCTGGAGATCGAGACCATCTCGTTCCAGAACGACTACACCCGCCGCACCGACCTGGTGGTGCAGCCGTTCCACTACTACGGGCTCACCTGTCCCGACGGAAATCCCGCCACGTTCTACGCCGTGTACGCCTCCACGCTCACCGAGGCGGCGCCCATCGTGATCTTCTTCCACGGCGGCGCGTTCGACTACGTCGAGGCGCGCGCCGACGGCGTGGTGCCCGCGTTCGACTCGGACGAGGCGGTGCACTACTCCGGCGAAGACCGCCTCTCGTCGGAGTGGGCGGCGAACAAGGTGTTCGAGACGCTGGGCCTGCTCGACGGGTTGGCCCCCGAAGAGCTCGAGCCCACCGAGCACAACTACGGCACGCTCCCCGCCGCCCTGGCCGACGCCGGCGCGTTCACGTTGTACCCGGCCAATTGCTGGGGCGACCTCTGGCACAACGAGACGGGCACCCGCAACAACAACTGGGAGCTCGACGGCGGCGTCCACCGCAACGGGCGCTACCTCGCCTACATCATGAGCACGGTGGCCAACCCCGACGCCGAGTTCGCCGCGGAGAAGCGTACCGAGCTCGGCCTCGACGCGCTGCCGATCGCGCTCGACGCGTCCGGCGTGTACCTCGTCGGCCTCGGCGAAGGTGGGCGCGCCGCGGGCGAGCTGCGCATCCGCGACCTCTTGCGCGAGGTGCCCAACCAGCACGCGGCGCCGGTCAAGGGCATCGTGGTCGACTCCACGATGGACGTGCTCACGCGCCTCACCTGGGACGACGCCACCTTCCACGACGTCAACGACGGCCTCGCCCGCATCTACCCCGACCACGTCGACGACGACGGCGACGGCCAGATCGAGGGCGATCTCAACAGCGCCGCCGGCAACTCCCGCGACGACGTCTCGGCCAACATCTACGCCTACAGCTTGTGGCACGCCGTCAGCAAGGGCGGCCTCACCTACCCGCTGGGCGTGTGGTACTCCAGCGTCGACCCCCTGCTGCCCGTCGAGTCGGTCAACGATCTGCTCAAGTTGCAGCCGGACAACTCGGCGTACATGACGGTCACCGACTACGGCACGACCGACCACACGATCCTCAACCAGGACGAAGAAGAGGCCGACCGCGCGGTCAGCCTGCTCCTCGGCCGCTGAGCGAGCGCCCGCCTCCCCGTCAGTAGGTGCGCCCCTTCCAGGTGCGCCGACCGGCGCGGGTGCGCCGCACCGAGTCGAGCAACAGCCCCACGAGCATGGCGGCGCCGAGGCCCTGCAGGAGGCCGTACCGCCGGGGCTGGTCGAACATCGTGTCCATCCACGCACGAACGCCGTGCATCAGCCCCAGGAGCGCGAGGCTCGACCCCAAGAGCACCGCGTCGCCCCGCATCACCGCCACGCCCACGATCGCGTAGGGGCTCAAGAACTCCACGAGCACCAGGCCCACGACGAGGAGCACCACCCCGAACTTGAACTCCATGCCGGAGTACAGGTTCTTGGTCCAGCCGTGCCACAGCTCGCCGAGCCCGGTGTACATCCGGCACCGGAAGAGCTCGCGCAGCATCAGCGCCCGCACCCGGAACCCCGCCCGCTTGAACGCCCGAGCAAGCCCGATGTCGTCGAGGATGTCGTCGCGTACGGCCCCGTGCCCGTCCACCGCATCGTAGGCGGCGCGGCGCACCAGGATGAGCTGCCCGTTGGCGATCACCTTGTCGCCCTTGGTGTCGTCGTTGACGGTGGCCAGGTCGTTCCCGGCGAGGATGAGCCCCCCCACCGAGGGCTGGATGACGTGCTCCCAGAAGCTCCCCATCTCGAGCTTCCCGAACCCCGACACGAAGTCCGCCTCTTGTGCCAACGCCCAGGAGTGGATGCGCGAGAGCGCCCCCGGCGCCACGCGCACGTCGGCGTCGAGGAACACGATCCAGTCCGCGTCGGGCAGGTGCTCCCGCGCCCGCTGCAGCGCCCACGGTTTGCCCTTCCACCCCGCGGGGAGCGCGCCCCCGCCGCCTTCGACGACCCGCGCCCCTGCCGCCCGCGCAAGCTCGGCGGTGCCGTCGGTGGAGCCGTCGTCGAAGACCAGCACCTCGAGCGCCGGGTGGTCGCTGGCCGCCACGCTCTCCAGGCACGCGGCGATGTTCCGCGCTTCGTCCCGCGCGGGAATCACGACGCAAAGGCGCGGCAACCCCGGCGCCACCGGGGCGTCGGGCCCGAGCCGCCACCGCGTGTCGGCCCGCGAACGGCGCACCCGCAAGGCCACGCTCACCCAGAACACGGCGATCCCGGCGACCAGCAGCAGCAAGGTCAGGCCCGGTCCGGGCGGCGCCCCGCGACCGTCCCGAAACGAGGGGAGGCCGCCGGGCGCCGCGCGCGGCGCGCCAGCCCCGGCCGCCTTCGGGACGGTCGCGGCGCCGCGCCCCGAACGGGCTTCACTCGGGCACGCGGGTCAGGCTGAAGCAGAACGGCAGCGCGCCGGTGCGCGCCCACGGTTTGCCCACGGACACGTGCTCGCTGACCTTCCGCATGAAGTCGCGCGTGCCGTTGTAGACCAGGATCTGCGGGCCTACCCAGTTGGGCACGACCCACGGCCAGCCTTCGGCGACCGGCCCGTCGGGGACCTTGAAGTAGTCGACGACCCACGCCCCCCGGCCCTCCCACTCTGCGTTCGGCGCGGTGGGGACGAGCTGGAAGTAGCCGGGCCCGATGAGCGGCCGCAGGGGGCTGTGGTTGTAGCCGAAGACGCGGGGTGGGCCGCCCGCGTCGGGCCGACAGAAGACCTTCTGGAACCGCCGCGCGATCGACGGGAGCGGCAACGAGTTCCAGCCTTCGTGGGCCACGGGGACGCGCGGGCCGCGGTCGAGGACGAAGTGCGCCTCGTCGATGGGCGGGGCGGTGGCGGCGAGCTCGTAGAGGCGGCCCATCTCGGTGGCGCCGCACGTCTGGAGCGCGGCCACCCGCGCGGCGTGGTCGGCCGAATCGAGCCAGGTGCGCAGCTCGTCGAGGGTGCAGGCGGGGTCGCGGAGGCGGGCGGCGAGGTCCATGCGCGCCCCCTTACTCCACCGGCGCGCTCACGGCGTCGGGTCGAAGGCCTCGCCGTGCCCGTACACGCCCACCTCGAGCGCGAAGACCGAGGACTGATCGCGGTTGGCGACGTACAGCACGTCCTCGGCCCAGCCGCCGATGCCGTTGCCCCAGTGCATGTTCGGGATCCAGCTCGCGCGCACGTCGGACACGAGCTCGGGCTCGGCCCGCTCGGCGGTCCAACGCCACACCTTCCCGACGACGTACGAGGTCGCGTAGACGTTGCCACACTCGTCGACGTTGAGCCCGTCCAGGCCGCCCGCTTCGCCACCGGTGTAGCTGCCGGGGACGCAGGCCAGCGCGCCGGCCCCCCACGCGCTGCCGTCGCCGCACACGCCGACCCAACCGTAGACGTAGTCTTCGGAGACGCACACGTCGCCGGCGGCGAGGCCCTCGCACGCCGCGGTCATCGAGTCGAGGTAGGTCGTCACCGCGCAGATGGGCGCCGACTGGAAGTTGGTGGAGCAGCTCCCGGCCAGGTCGCCGACCGAGCACGCCTTGCCCGGTCGCGCGTCGACACACGGCGCGACGTACTCGGTCGGGGCGGCCGGACACAACAGCTCGTGGGTGGTCACCGACGTGGCGCACACCGAGTCGATGGCGTGGCCGAACGCGGTGGTGGCGCAGGGATCGCCCTCGGCTTTGCCCTCGCACGCGGCGGTGTCGTTGAGGAGGACGCAGTCGGTGGTGCCGTCGTCGAGGACTCCGCATTCCCCGACGCCGTACCCGCCTGCCGGCGAGCACACGCTGCCGAGCGGGTCCTCCGAGCAGGGCGGCGGCGGGGGCTCGGCCGCGCCCGGCACGAGGCCGTGCACGACCGGCTCGGACCAGCCCTCGGCCTCCTGGTCGAGCCGCCAGACCACGCCCCCCCCGAAGCTGCCCACGTAGATCGAGGTGAAGCCGGGGCCGAAGCTCACGCCGTTGGCGCCGGACAGGCCGCGGGCGATGACCTCGGACTCGCCGGTCACGGCGTCGACCCGGCGCAACGAGCCGACGCCGGTCTCGGCCACGTACACCGCCCCGTCGATCCCCACGTCGAGGCCGTTGGGGTAGTTGAGGCCGGAGGTGAGCACGACGCTCGAAAAACTGGCCGGGTCGACCTTGACGAGTGCGTTGTTGGTCACATCGGCGAAGACGATCTGCCCATCGGCGAGCATGTGGGTGCCCGCGCCGTAGCCGGCGCCGGGCAGGAGCACCGACTTGGTGCCCTCGTAGGTGATGCCGACGAGGTTGCCGTTCTCGTCGATGCTGACGTGCTGTCCAGCGCCGTTGAACGTGAAGTCTTCGGCGCTGGTGAAGCCCTGGATCTGCTCGGGACGCTCCAGCGGGAGCGCGGGTGCTTCGCTGCAACGCTGCGCCGAAGGGTCGGTGTCCGCGGTGTCCGCGGTGTCGGCGGTGTCGACGCCGCTGTCGCGGCCGGGCTTGCCGGAGTCGCCGACGTCGGGGGTGGCCGGGTCGCACCCGGGCAACAGGAGCGTCCAGACGAGCGTGTTCATCGGGCTACTCGCAGGTCTGGATGGCGAGGTTGCACTCCATGCCCTCGGGGCAGTCCCCGGGGCCGGTGCACGGCGTGTGGCCGGCCACGCTGACCTTGGCCTTCAGCGTGTAGTCGACCATGAAGTCGACGCAGCCGGCGCCGACGTCGGCACGATCGACCGTGCGGCGCTGGAGCTTGCCGCTGGGGTAGCCGGTGACCCCCGCGGACAAGAGCGCGTCCATGACGCTCGCCGGCACCTCGGCGGCGCCGTCGTCGGCGAAGACACACTCCAGGGTGAGCGGGGTGATGCCGTGCTGGTCGACGTTCACCGACGCGAAGACCTCGCTGCGCACCTCGGTGGTCGGCGCGTCCCACGTCAACTGCAACGCTTCGCCGGCCGTCACCAGCCAGTCCACCGAGGGCGGGGCCAGCACCGCGACGCCGACACCGTGGAGGGTGACCGCCGCGTACGCGCCCCCCGTCGACTTCATCTGGATGAGCTTACCAGCCTCGAACGCCGGGTTGTGGAGCTCGGTGTAGAAGTACTTGTAGCTCGGCTCGACCGGCTCCATCACCACCGCGTCTCGCAAGCCGGTGATGCTGACGGTGCCGACGTCCTGGTTGGCCGGGTACGGGATGCAGGTGCCATCGAAGTCGCAGGTGGTGCCGGGGCCGCACGAGGGGTCGCAGAACGGGTTGTTCCGCTTCATCAGGCGGCAGTCGCCTTCGCTCAGCGCCTCCTCCAGGATGGTCACCGGCACCACGCCGTCGGCGATGGCCCCGTCGATCGCGGAGTAGTCGGTGTTCGCTTCGACCTTGAACGCGCCCCACCGCGTGTCGAGCGGGCAGGTGCCGCCGAGCGGAACGGTCATCGGGTCGCCGTCGGGATCGGAGGTGTCGATGCCACCGGAGGTGTCGTCGGAGTCGCCGGTGTCCGGGACGGTGGCGCAGGCGTAGAGGGCGAGGAGCACAGCGTGACGCAGCATGGGCCAGTATGGCCGACCGGAGGCGAATCCGCATCCTTGGCGAGGCGGGCGGCGCGCACGCGGCGCGGCGGCGGAGCCGGGCAAGACGCGGCGACCCGGGGCGCGGGTCGGCGTCCTGCGCGCGGGACAAACGTCTGACGTGGGGCAGAACGAGGTCACCCCCGGGTCCTGCCGGGCCGGGTGAAATTGGCGCTCGCTCCCCCGCCGATTCGCCGCAAGCGGCGAACCGGCGCTCCGCTCGCACTTCGGGCACCCACGCCCGCTGGCGGCCCGCCCGCCATCGGTCCGAGGGCGGGCCGCCTCACTGAGGGTGGAAGGGGCAGGTGGGCCGGCGGGCCCCCGGCGCGCGAAGCGCGTTGGGGTGCTGGCACACCACCCGCCGCGTCACCGAACCGACCACCGGGGGGCGGCGTTTGGCACAACGGGGACGCCGAACCGCGAAGGTCTGGCTGCACCGGCTCAGTCGGTGAGCGTGGCAGCGTCGAACTCCGAGCGGGTATGGGTGGGCCTGGCGACGGCGAAGAACCGGCGAGGCGCAGGAGGCGGCTCGCGAGCGGGTATCGGTGGGCGTGGCGACGGCGAGGAACCGGCGAGGCGCAGGAGGCGGCTCGCGAGCGGGTATCGGTGGGCCTGGCGACGGCGAGGAACCGGCGAGGCGGAGCCTCCCGCACCGGGCGGCACCGCCCTCAGGCGCGCGTGGGCCGCCGCCGACGCATCGCGACCACGGCCGCGGCGACCAACTCGAGGCCACCCAGCGGCAGCGGCAGCGCAGCACAACTGCCCGCGTCGGGGCGCTCGGGGTCGGGACCGCAGATGGGCCCTTCGGGAATGCCCGTGTCGCCGCCGGTGTCGCCGCTGTCGTCGCCGGTGTCCACCGCGCCGGGGTCGGTGTTCGGCGCCCCCGGCGTGGGCGTGTCGTAGGGCACAAGGTCCGTGTGACGATCGGTGTCCTCGCCGTCGGGCCAACGCCCGATCGACTCGCCGGCGCCGACGCCGCCGACCACGTCGGTCGCCCCGCCGTCCCCCTCGAGGCCGTCGGTGTTCTCGTCGCCGTACAGCACGGTGTCGAGCAAGGCGCCGTCGCACGAGTAGACCCGCACCCCGTCGGCACCGGTGCCCTGGCCCAGGTCCAGGCCCGTGGCCGTGTAGTCGGCGCCTTCGACATCGCCGCCCCCGATCAGGTAGAACGCGCCGGGAGCGAGCGTAGCGCCGGCCGGCAGGGTGGCGTTGGCCTTCCAGCTCGACTTCGCCGCTTCGAGCACGTAGCCTTCGAGCAGGATCGGGGCGTCGCCCGCGTTGTACAGCTCCACCCACTCCTGGGTCGTGTCGTCGTCCGCCGCGTCGTACAGCACCTCGTTGATGCGCAGCCCCTCGGCCCCCGCCGGGTCGCATTGCGGCGTCTGGTTGGCGGCACCCGGCGTGTTGACCGACGCCGACGTCCAGTCGTCGCCGCTCTGATCGGTGTCCACGCCGTCCTGGCGCCGCGCGAGGCTCACCCCGTCGGCCGGGATGCTGGCGAGCGACGTCGCCGCGGTGCCCCAGTCGTCGGGGAGCGCGTCGGTGTTGTCGTCGCCGTACACCACGCTGTCGACGATCGCGCCGCCGCACTCGAGGTACACGCCGTCCCCTGCGGTCCCGTTCCCGATGCTCGAGAAGCTGCCGACGCCGCCGGCGCCGACGACCAGGAAGCCGCCGGCCTCCACGCTGGTGCCGGCCTCGAGCGTGACGCTGGACCCGCCGGTGGACTTCGTCGCCGCGCGCACCACCCACCCCGACACGTCCACCGCCGCGCCCCCGCGGTTGAACAGCTCCACCCACTCGGCGTCGGCGTCGTCGCCCTCGGGGTTGGACAAGAGCTCGTTGAGACGGATGTCGGCCACCGCGGTGCAGTCGGCATCGGCCCCGCCGGTGTCGCCGGTGTCGCCCGTGTCGCCGCCGGGGTCGGGGTTGACTCCGCCGGGGCTCGGGTTCTCGGACTCGACGAAGTCGACGCTCGCGTCGTCGCTGTCGAAGCAGTCGCCGGCGCCGTCCCACCGCGCGAGGCTGTTGCCGGCGCTCGTGCTCGGCCCGCCGCGCCCGGCGTTCCCCGCGTCGTCGACGAGCACGCCCCCGGTGCCGCCGTAGAGCACGGTGTCCACGACGTTGCCCCCGGCGTCGAGCAGGCGGACCCCGTCGGCGTCGCCGCTCCCGTTCTGCAGGTTGGGGTCGAACGCGCCCGCCCACACCGTGCCGCCCGCGCCGACGATCACGTACTCGCCGGGCGCGATGGAGCCCGCGCCCAGCTCGTAGCAGACCTCGAAGCCCGAGCCGCCCGACTCGATCGTCCACCCCGTGAGGTCCACGCTCTCGGCCCCGTTGTTGCACAGCTCGATCCACTCGTTGCCATCGTCGGTGGAGTCGGGGTCGTACATGACCTCGTTGACGAGCACACCGGCGGTAGCGGAGACGAGCAGGACGAGCATCGGGCTTCCCGGGCTGGGCGCTCCCCGGTAACCCCGGAGAGGCCGGATGGTACAGTCTGCCCCAGCTTGTCACCGGTTCGTGGCGGCCGCCAGGCCTCAGATGCTCGTGGTGCGCAGCTTCTGCATCGCGCGGCGCAGGCCGTCGACCGTGAGCGGGAACATGGGGATGAGGGCCCCGATCGCGCGCACGGTCGGGTGGTCCCAGTACCGCTCGGGGTCGGGGTTGAGCCACACGCTCGCCGGGCACCGCTGCGCAAAACGCTGGAGCCACTGCAGGCCCGTGGGCCCCGGCTCGCCCCACCCCGCGCCCTGGAACAGCTCCCAAGGCGCCATCGACGCGTCGCCGACCCACACTACCCGGTGCTGCGGCGTGAACGACTCGATCACCTCGGCGGTGTGCTTCCGATCGAAGGTGCGGTAATCCTTGTACATCCATTGATACGGGCAGTTGTGGAAGTGCCACGCCTCGAAGGTCTTGAAGGTCTTGAGCTCCTTGGCCGCGGTGAACAGCCGGCTGACGAGCTGCGCGTTGGGCTCCATGCTGCCGCCGGTGTCCATCATCAACGACAAGCGCACGCGGTTGATGCGCTCGCGCCGGATGTCGAGCTCGATCTCACCGGCGTTCTTCGCGGTCTTGTCGATGGTGCCGTCGAGGTCGACCTTCTCCTGACCTTCGCGCCCGAAGCGCCGCAACATCGAGAGCGCCACCTTGAAGTCGCGTACGTCGAGCTTCAGGTCGGTGCGGTAGCCCTGCCAACGCCGCTCCCCCGCGACCTGCACCGCGCCGCGCCCGCCACCTTCGCCGCCGATGCGGATGCCGTTGTCCGCACGCCCGGAGTTCCCAAACGGAGAGGTGCCCCCGGTGCCGACCCAGTGGCCGCCGCCGTCGTGGCGCTCTTTCTGCTCGCGCAGCCGCTTCTCGAGCTCCTTGCGCATCGCCTCCAGGCTCTCGAAGTCGTGGTGCACCCGCGGCCCGTCGCCCGCGGCCTTGGCCTCGGCCAGCCACGCCGCGAGCTCGTCCTTGAACTTCTCCGGCAGGACCACGCCCTCGAACGTCGCGGTGAACGCCACGTCGAAGCTGTCGTAGTGCGCCTCGGTGTGCACCAGCACCGCCCGCGCCAGCCAGTACATCCCGTCGAGCGAGTCGGCGAGCCCCCGCTCGAGCCCCGTGAGGAACGCGAGCCACTCCCCCGACCCCACCTTCAGGCCCTGGTTGCGCAGGTTGTACAGCAGGTTCAGCAGCACGTCAGCGGCGCACCTTGGCCACGTCCAGGTCGGCCTCCTGCTTGAGCAGGATGCCCGGGAACGGCAGCCGCTGCATCACGTCCTCCGGCGCGATGCCCGCGCGCACGAGCACCGTGAGCCAGTCGATGAGTTCGCTGGTGCTCGGCTTCTTGCGCAGTCCTTCCAGCTTGCGCAGCCCGTAGAACCGGCTGAACGCCGCCTCCACCAACTTTTCGGACAGATCGGGCAAGTGGACGTCGACGATCTTGCGCATGCGTTCACGGTCGGGGAACGCGATGTAGTGGAAGACGCACCGGCGCAAGAACGCGTCGGGCAGCTCTTTCTCGGCGTTGGAGGTGATGATGACCACCGGCCGGTTGGCGGCCCTCACGGTCTCGTCGAGCTCGGGGATGTGAAACGCCATCTCGTCGAGCTCGCGCAAGAGGTCGTTGGGGAACTCGAGATCCGCCTTGTCGACCTCGTCGATGAGCACGACGTGCCGCTCGGCCGCGACGAAAGAACGGCCGAGGATGCCGAACTTGATGTACCGCCGGATGTCGCGCACGTCGCCTTCGCCGAAGCGGCTGTCGTTGAGGCGCTGCACCACGTCGTAGCTGTAGAGCCCTTCGATCGCCTTGGTGGTGCTCTTGATCGACCAGGTGAGCAGCGGCATCCCGAGCGCCTCGGCCACCGCGGCCGCGAGGACGGTCTTGCCGGTGCCGTGCTCTCCTTTCACCACGAGCGGGCGACCGAGGACGATGGCGGCGTTGACGTCGGCCAGGAGGCCCTCGTCGGCGATGTAGCGGGACGAGCCCGAGAACGTGGACATGGTGCGCCGCCGGCTAACCCGCGAGCCGAAGCCGGTGGGGCCCGGCCCATGGGGCCCGGCCCGCGACCGTCCCGAAGCGCGCCCGCCCCGCCGGCCGGTCCGCGCCGCCGGGCGACCTTCGCCCGACACGCCG
>SXOM01000316.1 GCA_005776735.1 Pseudomonadota bacterium | reverse complement strand
CCGCCGGCCTCGCCGCGCTGCGCGCGGCCGACGCCGCGGAGGTGGACGGCTGGGTGCGCCGCCATGCCGGTCGATGGCGCGTGTGGGAGCGGGAGTAGGCCCCAGCGGCGCGCGGCGCGCCTGCCGCGGCCCGACGAGCGGACGGTCGCGGCGCCGCGCCCTGCGTGAAGCTGCCGTTGCGGATAGTCGGGCACATGCTCGCATCGTTTCTGCTGCTGTGCGCTTCGTTCGCGTTCGCCGAGCCCACCACCGCCGAGGTCGTGCTCGACGACGGGCAGGTGCTCCGGGGCGTGGTCGAGCGCCAAGAAGACGGGTCGGTGGTGCTCACGCTCGGGAGCGGCACGATGTTGCGCTTCCCTTCGGCGGCGATTCGCGAGGTACGACCCGTGTCGGCCGCACCGACGCCCGCGCCGGAGGTGAAGAAGGAGCTGCCCCTGCCGGGCGAAGCGCCGGGCGCGCGCACGACCACCGGCGGCTGGCCGCCCGACCCGAACCGGAGCCGGTACCTCTACTCCCCCTCGGCGTTTTCGCTCGGAAAGGGGCGCGGCTACGTCTCGCAGAAGGAGCTGGTGATCACCGAGGCGGCGTTCGGCATCACCGATTGGTGGGACATCCAGGCGGGCACCAGCGTGATCACGCTCCTGATTCCCGGCGGCGAGTTCGCACTTTTGGGCACGAAGTTCTCGCTCAACCCGGTGAAGGACTTCCGCGTCGGCATCGGCGGGCAGGCCCTGGTCACCAGCGACCCGGCGTTGGTGCTCGGGTTCGTCAACGCGACCTACGGAAACGAGGACAAGCACATCACGCTCGCGGTCGGCGGGCTCACCACGTTCCTCGACGGCGTGGCGGGCGCGCCCGGGGGTGCGCTGGTCACGCTCAGCGGCAACATCCGGCTCGGCCCGAAGGCGGCGCTGATCACGGAGAACTGGTTCTTCCTGGGCGACTCGTTCTCACCCACCGGGGACGCGGTGTGGCTCGTGCCTTCGCTCGCGGTGCGCCTGTTCGGGCCGAGCTTCGCCACCGACCTCGGACTGGTGCCGATCTTCACCGGCAGCACGCCGGTGGTGCTGCCGATCCCGTGGGTCGGCTTCACCTGGAACTTCGCCCTGCCCTACGCCGACAAGTAGCGGGTCAGCGCGGCGCGCCGGCGGCGTACCACGCCTTGACCATCGCGTAGTCCTCCAGCGGCAGTGCGGGCTGGCCCATCGGCATGCCCGGCCGCGGCGGCCGGGCGGTGGCGGCGGGCACCTGGCCGGGGCGGACGTGGTCGCGCGCCTCCTCGGCGTAGCGGCGCTCCAACGCGGCGAGCACGCGGACCTGCTCCTTGCGCACCCCTTCGTAGGTCTGCAGCTCGATGCCGGTGGCGGCCCAGCCGAACCCCCCCGCGTTCCCAGGGCCGGCACGGCCTTCGTTCTGCGCCGGGTCCATGTGGCAGTGGACGCAGATCTTGCCGAACACGCGCGCTTCGACGTCGGTCCACGTGGGGGTGGCCGGCGCCGGCTCGCCGTTGGCGACCGCAGGCACGGGCACCGGCGCGGGGTCGGGGTCGGCGAGGACGACGTAGTCGCGCAGCGCGCGCGCCTCGGCCTCGGTCAGCCCGAGCGCCGGCATCGTCGCCCCCGGCGCCACGGCGGCGGGGTTGGCGATCCACGCGGCGATCATGTCGGACGTCATGCGCTGCCGCGCCCACCGCAGATCGGGCGCGCCGGGAATCCCCGGGCCGAGATGGCGGGAGCCGAAGGTGTGGCAGGCGGCGCACGCTCGCTCGGTGAACAGGCGCTCGCCGGTGGCCACGGCCGCCGGATCGGGCGCGGGCGTGGCCGGCACCTTCGCCGAATAGCCGGCGGCCCACGCGGTGAGCGCGTCGAGCGCGGCCGCGTCGAGCCCGACGCGCACCATGCTCTCGTCGAGGGTCGGCCGCACGTCGTGGGGATCGGCCAGGTAGGTGCGCACCCACTTCGGGTCGAGCCGGGCGAACGCCACCGCGAGATCGGGCATCCCGAAGTAGCTCACCACGTTCTTCTCGTAGCGGTCCCAGTTCGGGAAGATGGTCCGTGCCTTTGCACGCTTGGCCGGGTCGGCCGCGACGGCGCGCACCCACTGGTGGCAGCCGGAGCAGCTCTCGGTGCGCACCGGAACGGCCAGCTCGGGCGACGCGTGGCACGCGGCGCAGTGGGCGCCGGCGGCCACGTCGCGACCCGGGTGGGCAGCCGCGGCGCGGGGCGCGGGGACCGCCAGGGACAACGTCCCCAGGAGCACCGCGAACCCCACGCCCCGGCGCGTCACCTCAGGTGGACGGCGTGACGGCCGCCGCCTTCTTGTTGGCCGAGGCCGCCGGGGCCTGCGCGGGGGGCGCGACCTCGGGGATGGCCGCGGCACCGTCGATCTCGGCGAGGGCCGCTTCGAGCGAGGCCGCCGGCGCCGTGGCCTGCTTCTCGGCCTCCTTGGCCTGGTTGGTGTCCTGCTTGGCCACGATCGGCGCCTCGATCATGCGCGGCATCGCGCAGGCGTCGGCGGGCTGGATGAGGGAGAGGGCGAGGGCGAGGATGGACATGAGAAGCTCCGTCGTGCGAGGGGACTACGACGGGTGAGGCGGGAGCTTACACCACGTCGCGAAAAAATCCGACATCCGCGGACGCGCCCGGTTCCCCCGACCGCGTCACGAACCGTCGCGGGGCGCGGCCAGCGCGGTCAGCTCGGGGTCGGCCGGCCACCGGCGGAGCGCTCGGTCGAGGCGACGCGCCGCTTCGTCGGCCTGGCCCTGGGCCCGCAACCGCTCGACGATGATGGCCGCCTCCATCGCGCTCTGCGGCTGCGGCCCCTCCAAGGCCGCCTCGATGCGGCGGACGTGCTCCGTGGCGCCGCCGAGCGCCCGGAGCTGGTCGAGCACGCCCGGCACCACGCGCGGCCGCCCCTCGGCGAGCGCGAGGTCGGCGATCGCGACGAGCCCGAGCGCGTGGCCGGCGACGCGGGCCACCGCCGCGTCTTCCTGGGCGATGCGCGCCGCGTAGGCGAGCCGCGTCGCGGTGCGGAAGAGCTTGCGCGCCTCCTCGGTGCGGGTGTTGCGGCGCACCGAGGGCCACACCGCGGCGACCAGGACCGCCAGCAGCACCGGCCAGGCCCACCGCGGCACCCACCCCTCGGCGAGCCCCGCGATGGCCGACAACAATGGACCGAGGCCCCCCACGGGATCGGCGGCTAACGCACCGTCGGCGCTTGCGGAGGGGGCGCCCCCAAGGTACCGCGCTCCGGCGTGCGCGTGGTCCCCCTGCTCGTGCTCTTGCTGCTCTTCCTGGCGAGCCTGGGGGGAGTGCTGTCCGCGTTCGGCGACGGGTTCTTGGGTCGCTACTACGTCGACGCCTGGGGCACGCAGTGGTTCTACTGGTTCACCCAGCACACCGTCCTGCAGGACACGGTGTCCCAGACGGCGATGTTCTTCTACCCCTGGGGAAAGGACGTCTACGGCCACACCGGCGGAAACGTGCTCGACGGCGTGCTCGCCGCGCCGTTTCGGGCCGCGTTGGGCCCCGCCCTCGGGTACAACGTCTTCGTGGTGCTCATCTTCCTCACCAACGTGTGGGGGATGCGGCGGTTGCTGGGGGAGTTCGCCGTGTCGAGCTGGGCGGCGTGGCTCACCGGCGCGCTGTTTGCGTTCAACCCGTTCCTGTTGACCGAGCTCCGCGACGGCCGCCCCACGCAGGCCATCCTCGTCTTCGCGCTCTTGTTCTGGACGTACTGGGTCCGGGCCGCGCAGGGGTGGCGTCCGGTGGTGCTCGCCGGCGTGTTCCTCGCGCTCACGGGGCTGATGTACTGGTACTACGCCATCCTCGCGGCGCCGGCAGCGCTGGCGGTGACGGCGCTCGACCGCGCGCCGGGCGCCCTGCGAAACCGCGTGGCCGCGGGCGCCCTGGCGGCCGTCCTGGTCCTGCCCTTCGCGCTCGGCATGCTCACGTCCGACGCGGTGCCGGGCCTGTTCGACACGACGTTGTGGTCGGCCACCACGTGGTCCCCGATGACGCTGGACGGCATGCCGGTGGGCATCCTGGCGTTCGACCCGCTGCGACGCATGTCGGGCTTCTGGGTCGAGGACCCCGACGGCACGCGCATCTTCACGCCGGAGTGGGTGTCGATGTTGCGGATCCAGGTGGTCCTGGCGGCGGCCGGCCTGTGGTACGCGAGCCCGCGGCTTCGACGGGTGGGCCTGTGCATCCTGGTGCCGTCCCTGCTGGTCGCGCTGGGCCCGGAGTGGATGGGCATCCCCAACACGCCCTACCTCCTGGCGGTCAAGTTCGTGCGCGTCCTGCAGCGGCTGTGGTGGCCCGCCCGCGCGCTGGTCTTCTTCCACGTCGGCCTCGCCATCCTCGCGGCCCCGCTCTGGGACGGCCTCGTGCGCTGGCCGCGCACGCGCTCGGTCCTCGCGTTCGGCGCGGCGGTGGCGTGGTTGGTCGACCTGAAGGTCGCGACGCTCGCACCGCTGCCGATGTGGAGCGCGCGCATCCCCAACGTGTACGAGTGCCTGGCCAAGGACACCGACCGCGCCCCGGTCTTCGAGTTGCCCTACGCCTACACCCAGGCCCACCTGTACTACCAGACCGTGCACGAGCACCCGATTTTCGGCGGCATGATCGAGGACAACAAGATCTTCACGCCCGTCCCCCAACAGGCGATGCGGACCGACAACACGTTCGTGAAGGGGCTCATCGATCTCGCCGACGCGAAGTACCCCGACAAGGAGATCACCACCGAGGACAAGAACGCGATGCGCGATCTCGGATATCGGTGGGTGGTCCTGGACAAGATGCCGTACCAGAACCCGCCGGCGTTCCCCGAGGCGCGGCCGCGGACCAACTACCCCGAGGTCCGGACGGAGCTCGAGAAGTACCTCGGCGAGCCGGTGTACGAAGACTTCAGCGGGGTCATCTGGGCGCCGTGGGGGGGGTCGTCCCCCTGTGCCGACCAAGAAGAGGCCGAGCCGGCACGTCCGCTGCTCCGCCGCCGTGACCGGAGCCGAGGCAATCTGTGATACTCGGAGACGCGCGGAAGTTGACGCTCACGTTACATCGGTCTCCCGGAGTGCCGAAATGCTGCCCCTGCTTCTCGCCCTGACGTTCACCGCCTGCGACTCCGAACCGGAGGCCACGCCCAGCGTCCCCGGGCGCGGCGACGCCAAGGTAGAAGCCCCAGCCGCGTCCATCAACGAGGTGCGGCAAGGCGCGGCGTTCGTCCGATGCTGCTGGTTCGCCACCTTCAGCGAGGAGCAGCGCACCAAGGTCGACGATGTGGCCACCGCGGCGGCGCTGCGCGAAACGGCGGCCCGCACCGGCGTCACCGCGGCCACGCTCGACGCGGTCCAGGCGATCGCCGACAAGAAGCCCGCGGCCGAGCTGCCCGCGGTGGCCGAGGCGCTCGCCAAGGCCGAGCGTGCCGCGCTCGACGAGCAGGCGGCCACCCTCGACGCGCTCGTGGCGGTGCTCGGCGCCGAGCAGCTCGACGCGGGCGGCACCGCGTCGGCGACCAAGGCGCTCGCGGCGCTCATGGGCGGCAAGGGCTGGCTGGCCGAGAACAACCCTTTCAGCTCGGTGCCCCCTGGCGTGGACGACGAAGCCGCGCGGGCGTCGTTGGTGTCCCACAAGCTCTCGGTCTCGCGCTCCTACCTGACCTTCCAGGCGGCCTCCACGACCGCGGCCGCGAAGGTCGCCACGCTCGAGCTCGGGAGCCCCGAGTGGACGGCGGCGTACCCCGCCGCGCGCACCGAGACGTTCGACGCGTGGCAGGTGCATCGCGCGGCCACGGTGCTCGCGTACCTCGAGTGGGCCACCGGCCTCACCGACGCGCTGCGGCAACAGCTCATCCTCGAGGACGCGGTCATGGCCGCGCTGCGCCTGCCGGCCAACGACGACGACGGCATGGCCGGCGGAATGGGCGGCGGAATGGGCGGCGGAATGGGCGGCGGCATGGGCGGCGGCGG
>SXOM01000315.1 GCA_005776735.1 Pseudomonadota bacterium | reverse complement strand
CGGGCCGGCGCGGCGCTGGGGAGGGGGGCCGGCCGCGGCGCGGGCGTGGGCTCCGAGCGCAGCGCCGGCGTGCGGGTGATCGAGGACTCCAGCGCGGCGAGGGGCAGCCGCAGGGTCTCCGGCTCGGCGGACGCCCCGCGCGAGACCGGCTTGATGACCGTGTTGGCCTCGCCGAAGGGGTTCTCCGGCGGCAACGGCGCCGGCCGCAGGCCCGAGCGGATGAACGTGGCCTCGTCGGTCGCCGCGGGCGCCGACTCGAGCCGGAGCGGCGTGTGGGCGGTGTGGGACGTGCCCGGCCGCGCCGTGGGGAGGGTGCGCGGCGGGTGCGTCACCGCGCGGGCGACGCCCGAGTCGTCGTCGTCGAGCTCGAGCTCCGACGGCTCCAAGAGGCGCGTCGGCACCTCGCTGTCGGGCTTCTTCTCGCCCGGCACCGCCTCGGGGAAGAGGCCGCGCAAGAACGCGGCCAGCGTGGACGCCGAGAAGATGAAGCCCGCGTCGTGGAAGAACCGGTCGAGCGCCTCCCGGAACGCCGAAGCGCTGCCCAGGCGCTCGTCGGCGCGGACGCGGAGCGCCTGCTCGACCACGAGGTCGAGGGCGTAGGGCACGTCCGGGTTGACCTCGCTCGGCGGGGTGTAGGCCCCCCGGCGCACGGCCTCGAGCGTGGCGAGCTCCCCGTCGCGCCGAAACGGGTGCGTCCCGGTCAGCATCTCGTAGAAGAGCACCCCGGCCGAGTACAGGTCGGACCGTTGGTCGAGCACGCCGCCCGACGCCTGCTCGGGGCTCATGTAGTCGAAGCGGCCCTTGATGACGCCGGACATCGTCTCGAGCGCCTTGACCGAGGCCTTCGCGATGCCGAAGTCGGTGAGCTTCACCTCGCCCTGGAAGCTCACCAGGACGTTTCCGGGGGAGATGTCGCGGTGCACGATGTGGAGCGGGACGGGCTGGCCGCCGCGCATCACCTGGCGCTGGTGGGCGTACTCCAGGCCCTTGAGCATCTCGATGAGGATGAAGACCGCGTGGGGCACCGGGAGGGTGATTCCCTTTTCGGTGCACCGGGCCAGGACCTGGCCGAGGTCCCGCCCGTTCACGAACTCCATCGCGATGTAGAACTGCTGGTCGACGCTGCCCAGGTCGAGGATCTGGACGATGTTGGCGTGCGACAACAGCCCGGCGATCTTCGCCTCGTCGACCAGCATGTCGACGAACTCGTGGTTGTTGCTCAGGTGTGGGGCGATGCGCTTGATGGCGAACGTGCGCTGGAACCCGCCGATGCCGTCGAGCCGGGCGCGGAAGATCTCGGCCATCCCGCCCGCAGCGACACGGTCGAGAATCTGGTACTTCCCGAACCGGCGTGGTTCGGCCGCGGCGGTGGCGCCCATCGGGTCCCTCGTTATCCGTTCGGGCCGGGAAGGGCGCTGCACGAGAAAAAAATCGTGCCCGCCGCTCTTGCAAATCGTTGCAAAGTGTGTAGACTCGCCGCGCTCTCGGGACGGCTCCGCGCCCTGCGTCCTCCCGAGCGGCCAGGGCCGGCGTTCGTCCGGTCCAACCGAGGTGCGAATCCTCGTACGGATCCAAAACCATGTTCGCTCTTCTCGCTCTCATCGCCTGCAGCCCCGAGCCCGCGTCCATCAAGTTCGATGGCGAGGCCACCGTCACCGTCCACACGATGGACGCGGTCGACGTCTCCAAGGCCACCGTCCTCGACAAGGACGGCAAGGCCCTCGAGCCGCAGCCCGCGGTCTCCTGGTCGGTCACCCCCGACACCGTCGCCAAGCTCGACGGCGCCAAGGTCACCCCCGTGGCCGCCGGCGAAGCCTCTGTCGAGGCCAAGGTTGGTGAGGTCAAGGCCTCCTACAAGCTCGTCGTCGCCCCCCCGGACAAGGTCGAGATCGCCGGCTACGACGCCACCAAGGCGTGGCCCGTCGGCGCCGCCGCCCCCCTGACCGCCGCCGTCAAGGCCGGCGAGACCGCCCTCGAGGGCCAGACGGTCACCTGGTCGTCCTCCGACGCGGCGATCGCCGAGGTCGACGCGACCGGCAACGTCACCGGCAAGGCCGAGGGCAAGGCCACCATCACCGCCACCTCCGGCACCCTCACCGCCGTCGTCGAAGTCACCATCGGTGGCGAAGCGGCGGTGGCGGCGGCCGACGGCGCGGCCCCGGCCCCCCAGTAGCCCCTCCGGGTCACTGACCTCGAGGCTCGCCGGTCCGCCGGCGGGCCTCGACCATTTTTGGGCGCGGCGCCGCGACCGAGCTGGACGGCGGCCGGGGCTGGCGCGCCGCGCGCGCGACCGCGGCGCCGGCCGCTCAGCGGGTCATCTGGACGCCGACCTTCACCAGCCCCGTGCCGGTGCGCGGCAGCTTCTCCTTCTGCAGCTCGCGCTCCACGCACGCGCGGGTGGGCTCGTGCGGGTAGTTCAGGAGCTCGGCGCGACGAACCGCCCCGTCATTTTCGACCACGACCTCGATCGCCAGGTAGGCGACGGTGCCGCAGGTGCGCTCCGCGGCCACCCCCCGCTCGCCCAGCGTGTAGGCGATGCCCTGCCAGTCGGCCACCACGGCGGGGTCGGCCTCCTGGCCGGTGAGCACGCGCGGCGCTTCGCGCGTGGCCCACCACCCGAGGCCGATCAGCGCGACGACGACGAGGCCGACGCCGCCGAGCGCCAGGCACCCCACCGAGGTCTTGGCGGCCGTCTGGCCCAGCGAGTCCTGGGTGCGGGAGGGGCGCAGGTCGGCAGGGCGCGGAGGCGGCGGCGCGGCGGGTCGCGGCGGCGCCTGGGGGG
>SXOM01000040.1 GCA_005776735.1 Pseudomonadota bacterium | reverse complement strand
GGTCCGGCCCGCCTGCGTGCTGCCGCCACGCGGCGCGCCCGAGGCGGGTGGCGCCCGGGGCCGCGCGGAGCACCCCGTCGACGAGGCCGCGCGTGACGGTCTCGAGCGGATCGCCGACCAGGGTGGCGAGGCCGTGGTGCAGGCACGCCCGCGCCGGGAGCACCTCGCCGGTGAGCGCGAGCTGCATCGCGACCCGCGGCGAAACCACCCGCGGCAGGAGCGCCCCGACCATCATCGGCCACAAGCCCACCCGAGCCTCGGGGAGCGCCACCGTGGCGGCGTCGCCCATCACCACGAGGTCGGCGGCGCACAAGAGCCCCACGCCCCCACCGCGCACCGCCCCCGCCACTTCGGCCACCACCGGGACCGCGCACTCCGCCAGGTCGGCGAGCAGGTCGGCGTAGGCAAAGACGACCTCGCGTCGCGACGCGGCACCCTCCGCGAGCGCGTCGAGATCGGCCCCGGCGCACCAGGACGGCCCGAGCGCGTCGAGCACCACCACGCGCACGGAGGCGTCGCCCGCCGCCTGGGCGAGCGCGGCCCGCAGCGCAGCGACCAGCGCGCCGTCGAGTCGGTTCTGGCGCTCGGGGCGCGCCAGGGTGAGCCGCAGCACTCCGCCGGCGCGGGCGACCCCCAGCGCCATCAGACGAAGTGCTCCAGCACCTTGGGCAGCATCGTGCGCCACGTGGGCCAGTCGTGGCCGGCTGGCGCCCGCCACCGCAGCACGGAGACCGGCACACCGCGTCGCTGCAGCACGCCCGCGGCCTCTTCGGTGTAGGCCTGGTTCTCGTAGGCCTCGCCGAGGCCGAGCACGAAGCGGGTGCGGCGGATTGCGTCGAGCTCCGGGCCTTCGGGCGCGTTGCCGACGAACTGGCGCGGGTCCTGGTAGTACCAGTCCTCGTCCCAGTAGCCGTGCAGCCGACGGTCGAGGTTGTAGGTGCCCGACATGCCGATGCACAGGTCGACCTGCTCCGGGTGGCGCGCCGCCGCCGACCACGCCTGGAACGCGCCGAGCGACGCCCCGGCCACCGCGAACGGCTGGTCGGTGTCGGCGCAGTCCTTCCGGATCGCCGGGAACAGGTCGCTCTCGAGCCAGGCCGCGTAGCTGCGTTGCAGCCGGACCTTCTCCCGCGGGTGGATGTCGGAGGTCCAGCCCTGCCGGCACACGCTGTCCACCGAGTAGAGCTTGATCCGGCCGGCCTCCCACAGGGGGCGGAGCGCGTTGACCAGGAGGAACCGCTCCACGTCCAGGTAGTCGGCCCCGCCCGTCGGGAAGAGCAGCACCGGCTTGCCGAAGTGCCCCCACCGCGCCACACCGAAGTCCCGGCTGAGCTCCGCCGAGGAGAGGGTCCAGGTCTCACGCATCGGCCGGCAGTCTCTCACTCCTCGGGCCCAAGGGGAAGCCCCGCCGTCGCGCTTGACGTGCACTTGGCACGTTGGCGCAGGGCCGTGCGCCCATCGTCACGCCCGTCGCGGCGCCGACGCCGCAGGGGGCGCCGGCGCGGGCGTGTGCTCGGCGTACAGCCGGTCGACGCCCCGGATGTGCGACGCGATCCAGAACTCGAGGAACGCAAAGAACGGCACCCCGAGCGCTTGCGTGCCCGCGGCATGGCCGGCCACGAACCCGTCGAGGCGGGCGAGGAGGCCCTGGTGGATCTGGGCGTGCTCCGCCGCCCGCGGAAACCGGCGGGCCGCCATGAAGGCCTCCTCGGAGGCGAAGTGCGCCCGCGTCAGGCGGACCAGCTGCAACAACGCCGTGCGCACTGGCATCGGCGGCGCCCCCGCCTGCACCAGCGACTGCAACCGCTCCATCGCCGCGAGCAGCTCGCGGTGTTCGCCGTCGATCGCGGGGATCGCCAGCTCCAGGTCCTTGTTCCAACGAAAATTCGCCACACCGCCTCCTGGGCCCGTTTCGGCGCACCCGCGAGCGGACTGAGGCTCCCTCCTCAGGACTGGGGAGCGGGCTGGCCCCACCCGGCCGTCGGCTCGCCACGGGCGGCGCCGCGGCGGACGCTCACTCGTCGAGCGGCTCGAGCTCCTGCGTCTCGTCGCCCACCAGGCGCGCGTTGGCCGCGCGCAGGCGATGGCCGAGGACCTGCAGCAGCTTCCACAACAGCTGGTTGCCCAGGCCCGGCTCCATCATGCAGAAGTCGCGCAGCGCGTCGGCGGAGATGCTCACCGCGCTGCCGAACGTGACCGCCGCCACGGTGGCCGAGCGCGGGAGGCGGTCGGTGAGCGTGAGCTCGCCGAAGTGTTCGTTCTGGTGCAGGCGGGCGAGCGTGACCCCGCCCGCGGTGACCGCCACCTCGCCCTCGGTGACGACGTACATGCTGTCGCCCATCTCGCCCTCGGACACGAGCACGTCGCCCGGGCTGAACCAGTGTTCGACCATGATGCGCGCGACCTGGAGCCGCGCCGCGTACGGCATGTCCTCGAACAGGAACAGGTGCTCCAAGGTACGCGCACGCACCACCGCCTCGTCGGTGCGGGGGCTACCGAGCGGCTCGATCAACTGCACCGTGATGTTGTCGGGCCCGCCGCGGTCGAGCGCGGCCTGCACGAGCTGGTCGGTGGCGCCCCCCGGCTCCCACGCCGACACGATCTGCAGCATCCGCTCCGGCGCCACGACGTCGGACAGGCCGTCGCTGCACAACAGGAGCCGGTCGCCGGGCAACAGGTCGAACGACCCGAGCGACGGCTGCACCGTGGGGTACAGCCCGATCGCGCGCGTGATGACGTGGCGGTGCCGCGACGCGCGCGCCTCGGCCCACGTCATCTTGCCGCTGCGCACGAGCTCGTTGACCATCGAGTGGTCTTCGGTGAGCTGCCGGACCTCGCCGTCGCGAAACAAGTACGCGCGCGAGTCGCCCACGTGCCCCACGAACGCCGCGCCGCCGCCGATCAGCACCACCACCAGCGTGGTGGTCATGCCCTTGCGCTCCTCGGCCTCGGCCTGTTCGAAGATGCGCCGCGTCGCGAGCTGGCAGGTGAAGTCGAGCGCGGCGAGCACGGCGTTGCGCCGCTCGCCGCTGCGGTCGGCCGCGAAACGCCCGAGCTCGGCGGACAATTCTGGCGCACGCTCCTCGAACGTCGCGACGCACGACGCGCTCGCGACCTCGCCTGCGGCGCGCCCGCCGACCCCGTCGGCCACGATGAACACCCCGGCGTCGGGCAGACTGAGGAGGTTGTCCTCGTTGTGCTCGCGCTTCTTGCCGACGTCGGTCTTGGCGGCCCAGCGGATCATCGGTGCCGCCTAACCCGGCGCCCGCGCCGCGACCGTCCCGAAGGCGGCCGAGGCTGGCGCGCGGTCGGCACGACGGTCGACCCGGTGGCCGACCTACAACTCCTCCGCCTTCTCCAACCGGCCCCGGGCCCGGTCTGCGGGGTACTTCTCCGCGTTGATGGCCAACTTCCGGTCCACCGCGGCGGCGAGGTCGACCCCGGCGGCTTCGCAGAAGTTCAACAAGGTGATCAGGACGTCGGCCGCTTCGTCGGCCACCCGCGGGCCCCGGTCGGCCACCGGCGGCTGCGGGCCGCCGTCCGCGCTCCACAGGTACAGCTCCAACAGCTCGGCCGACTCGACCGAGAGCGCCATCGCGAGGTTGCGCGGGCTGTGGTAGCGCGCCCAGTCGCGCTCGGCGTTGAACGCCCGCAGCGCGGTGCGCACGTCGGCCAGCGGCGTGGCCGCGTCCGTCCAGCCGCGCACCCCGGGCGCGGCGCTGCTCACGCCGGCTCCGCGGGCTCGGGGGCGGCGGGCTTCTCCCACACCACCGCGTGTTCGGGCCGCATGCGCTCCGCGCCTTCGTCCCACCGTTCGACGGTCACGCGGGCCACGCGCACCAGTCCCTCGGCGTTCGCCGCTTCGCCGAGCGGCCCGATCGAGTCGACGGGGCGCCCGCCGACGATGCCGTCGCCGATGATCACGACGAGCCGGCCGCCCGGCCGCAGCGCCCGCGCGGCCCCGCGGACCCACCGCGCCGAGTCGAGGCGCCAGGCCGCGATGGCTTCGGCGCGGTCGGCCTTGAACGCGCGGCGACTGCCGACCTCGTGGTGGGCGGCGAGGCCCGGGTCCAGGCCCATCCACGCGAGGCGGAGCTGTTGGAGGGCGAGGTAGTCGTACACACCCGGGTAGGGCGGCGACGTCACCACCATGCCGAACTCGCCGCGCTCCCGGAGCTCGCGGGCGTCCTCGCGGTGTACACGGGCGCGAACGCCGGCGGGCGCCTTGGCCTCGAGCGCTTCGAGTTGGCGGCCGAACTCGCGCGCACGCTTGTGGAACAGGGTGGCGGTGGTCGTGGGCGGGCGCGCCGCCGCTTCGTGGCGGTTGGCGGTCTCGCTCTCGCGGTGGCTGACCTTCACGAGGATCGAGGAGAAGACCGCGCGCGCCAGGGCGTCGTTGCCGATGTGGGCACGGATCGCGTCGAGCTCGACGATGGCCCACGGGTCGTACCAGTCCCACGCGAGGTCGGGGACGGGGGCGCGGAGCATCCCCGTGTCGCGGCCGCCGCTCTGGAAGTTGGCGAGGCCCGCGACGCGCGCCAGCTCGGCGGCCTTGCGGGCGAGCGACCGCATGGCGGTCCGCTCGGCCTCGGTGGTGCGGGCGGTGCGGGCGCGCGCCACGAGCGTGGCGACCGGGTTCACGTCGCAGCCCAGGGCGTCGCGCCCGGCGAGCAGCGCCTCGACCAGGACGGTGCCGCCGCCGCAGAACGGATCGAGGACCGGGCCCCCTCCGAGGGTCAGCAGCGCAGCCGCCGCGTCGGGGTGCAGGCCCGCCGGGTAGGCGTGGAATCCGTGCGTGGCACGCTCCACGCGCTCCCGCTGCCGGAGCGCCCCCTCGAGGACGCGGGTGACGGCGCCATCGCCTTCGCGCAGGGCGTCGCCCGCGCGCTGGGTGAGGGCCTGGCGGAGCGGGGCCCCGTCGGCCCACTCGGGGGTGGCGGCGCGGGCGCGGCGATCACTACGACGAGAAGCCATGGGGCGGGCGGCTATCACGGCCACCGGGATACGATCGCGGCCCATGGAACTGCACGCCACCTCCCTCATCCGGCACCCGCAAGCGCGCGTGTTCCGCGCCTACCGCGACGAGCTCCCCCAGATCGCGGCCTACATGCCGAACGTCAAGAAGATCGAGGTGATGCGCCGCGAGGAGTCGGGCGGCACGGTGAAGCTCCACAACGTCTGGTACGGCAAGGGCGAGATCCCGAAGGTCGCGCAGCACGTCATCAAGCCCGACATCCTGATGTGGGACGACTGGGCCACGTGGACCGAGGCGGGCACCCGCTGCGAGTGGAAGCTCGGCCTGCGCGTCTTCAACGACAAGTTCTCGTGCTCCGGCACCAACGTCATCACCGCCGAGGGGCCCCACGCGCGCGTCACCCTCCGCGGCGACCTCCAGCTCGATCTGCGCGACATCCCCGGTGTCCCCCGCCTGCTCGCGGGCACCCTGCGGCCCCAGATCGAGGCGTTCATCATCAAGCTGGTGCGCCCCAACCTGGAAGAGACCAACGCGGCGCTCGGGCGCTACCTCGACGCGAATCCGTAGGCGGCGGGCTACGACCTGGGGATGGGGCCCGCGCCGCGACCCGTACCCGAGGAGCGGCCGGGCCCGCCGCGCGGTCCGGCGCCGGTGAAGCGCCGGCACCTGAGCGCGAGGAGGGCCAGCCACGGGGCGGGCAATCCCGGCGCGCAACCGAACGGCGCCTCCACCGGCTCGACCTCGTCCCAGACGATGGGCTCCAGCGGCACACGTGCGTCCTCGCCGGTGCAATCCTGGTCGACACCGTCACCCGGGACGTCCCGGGCCGCGGGATGGACCTGGTCGTCGTCGTCGTCGCAGTCGCTGTCGTCTTGGACCGTGTTGGTCGCTTCGGGGCGCGGCCGCGTGGCGTCGCCGTAGCCGTCCCCGTCGGCGTCGAGGTACCAGCAGTCCTCGTCGACCGTGCCGTCGCAGTCGTTGTCCGCTCCGTCACGACACAGCTCTGCCCGACCGGGCGCGGTCGTGGCGTTCGCGTCGTCGCAGTCGCCCACGGCCCGGGCGCCTTCGGGGGGGTCACAGAGAAAACCAAGGTAGGTGCCGGGGTAACCGTCCCCGTCCGCGTCGTCTCCGCCATACACTTCGATCGGCCCGCCGATGTCGGGGTCGAGCGGCTCGCAGTCGATGCAGTCGTCCACCCAATCCCGGTCGGCGTCGCCGATGTCTCCGTCGCAGTCGTTGTCCACGCAGTCGATCAACTCGTCCGCGAACGGGTAGACCGCGGGATCCCCGTCGTCGCAATCGTCCCATTCGACGGGCCAGAGGTCACCGTCGGCGTCGGTACCCTCCAGCGGCAGCCAGGTGTCCGGGTCGACGGGGTAGGTCGGGCCGCCGTCGACGGAGACGAACGGTACCAACCAAGCCGGATACCAGTGGTGGAGCTTCACCACCAGCGTGTGGCTGCCATCGTCGAACTCCCACCGGTCCCACTCGTAGCTCGTGCCGTCCACCGCCCAATCGCCGGTGTACGCCATCGAGCAGTTGTCGACTTGAGAAGATACCCGTTGGGTGTACGAGACCATGTCCCACAAATCGTATTCGTAGCTCCATCTCTCCTCCCACGCGTACCGTCCGACGGACCCGTCCGGCCAGCGAGTGTAGGCCGACACCTCCTCCTGGTCATCCTCGACGAAGGCGTCCACGCCGAGCCAGCCGTCGGCGGAGGGTGTGCTCTGGTCCAGCGACCACGCTTGGGTGGTCGCGCTCCCCTCGGTATAGATCGCCGCCCCGAAGGGGTCGCCGCTGGCGACGCCCCAGTCGTGTCGGTCGGTGCTCGTCCCCGAGTCCACCGTACCGCTACCCGACGCGTCGACGTTGGACAGGAGGAGGGACCACGACGCGTCCAAGAAATCACACGCTTCACAGACCAGCGTGACGTCGTTCTCGATCCAGGGCCTCACCTCCTCCGGTGTGGTCAGGTCGAGGCACGCCCGTGTGTGAGTGACCACGAAGTCGTCCAGGTCGTCGCAGTTGCTGTCCACGCCGTCGCCATCCACCTCCGGCGCGCCGGGATGCCGTGTGCCGTCCGCGTCGTCGCAGTCGAACTCGTACCCGGGGAGTGAGGCCGGCACGCGGTCGCCGTCCGCGTCCGGAACCTGCGCGGTGAGCCGAATCGAACCGGCTCCGCCGCCTACACCCACCCACAGCGCACGCGAGGCGTCGTCCACGATGTCCCCGGCCACCGCCAGCGCAACGGCGTGCGGGAGCGCGATGTCCCCAGAGAAGTACGCCGAATTTTCATCCTCGAAGCTCCAAGTCCCGGACGCGTCCTGCCAGCAGGCCCAGGCCAGATCGTCCACCCCGTCACCGTCGCCGTCCGCACCAGGGGCCAGCACGGTTTCGCCATAGTCCCCGGTGCCCATTCCGGACGCGGTGCCGGTGGGTCCCGCGGTGCTTCCGTACCAGGTGCCCAAGTCGCCCTCCCCCCCAGCCGCAGCGACCACGTCGGCGAACCCGTCGGCGTCGAAGTCCCCAGCGGCGATCGCCACGCCTCGGCTGTACTCGTAGCTCGACGCGGGGTTGGTCCAGTCGGCGGTCGTGGCCAGTCCGGAGGCAGAACCGAACCAGACGTGTGCCGCTCCCGCGCCGCCCGCGGCGAACTGCGGCGCTCCGACGAGCAGGTCGTCGATCCCGTCGCCGTTGGTGTCGCCGGCCGCCACAACCGTCGTTCCCAGCTCGTCACCGGTGGCAGTACCCGCCAGCGTCGTCCCGGCGGAGCTCGCCACACCAGCCGCGCTGCCGAAGTGGACGTAGACCGCACCGGCGGTGCCGCCGGCACCGGGCGCACCCACCACCACCTCGGCGAACCCGTCGCCGTCCAGGTCGCCGACGGCGAGGGCGGCCCCGTACCCCTCGCCGGCGGTTCCCGTGAGCGTGGTGGAGTCCGCAAACCCGGAGGCGCCGGTGAACACCATCACGCATTCGCAGCCGCTACCGGCCGCCGCGACGTCGAGGAGCCCGTCCCCATCGACGTCACCCACGGCGAGCGCCCTCCCCAGACCGTGGCCCGCGTCGCCGAGGAGCACCGTCGGCGAAGCCGTCTCCAGGTATTCACTCGCGGCGCCCGCGTAGATGTAGACCGCCCCCGCGTCGGCGCCGGCGGAGTCGTCCCCGGGCGCCCCCACGACCAGGTCGTCCAGCCCGTCGCCGTCCAGGTCGTGGAGCGACACGATCGCAGCGCCAAACTCGTCCCCGGTGGCCAAACCGTCCACGCTCAAGAAGAAGAGGGTGATCATCACATCCCGACGTGGAGAACACCTAATGTTCCGAATCGTCGTAAGCGTGCCCCTGCACAGCTTCTGCACAGCGCGGGAATCCGAACATCCGAACCGGCGCCGGTGTCACACGCGAGCAGCCACCACAGCGCTACCACGACAGCTCCCCGCGCCGCGCGCCCTGGCCCTGTGTGCCGACCCCGCCTGGCGGGCGCCCCGCGACCGGCCTGGGCGCGCGCCGGGGCCGCTGGGCGCCCGGCTGCGGTGCGGGCGGGGACCTCACCAGTTGGAGGGGTCGTCGCCGGGGATGTAGACGCCGCGCACG
>SXOM01000006.1 GCA_005776735.1 Pseudomonadota bacterium | reverse complement strand
CCTGCCGCCGCGGTGAGCGGCGGCGCCATGCGGGCGCGCGCTCCGCTGCGGACCGCCCGCCGGACCCCGCCCGGCCACGCGGCCGGTCGCGGGGCGGGCCCATTGGGACCGAGCTTCAGCCGCGCGAAGAACGAAGCGCGTCTTCGACGAGGGCCAGGAGGCGATCGAACTTGATCGGCTTCTCCATGTAGGCGTCGAAGCCCTCGGCGCGGGCCCGCTCCTCGACCGCAGCGTCGCGGTAGGCGGTGCACGCGATGACCGGCGTGCGGCGGTTGGCCGGGTCCTGGCGCAACATGCGCAGGACCTCGAAGCCATCCATGTCGGGCATGAGGATGTCCATCAGCACGACCGTCGGCTGGAACCGCGCGACCGTGAGGCCGGCGGCGAACCCGCTGTCGGCGATCTCGACCTCCCAGTTGCCCTTGAGCTGGAGGTAGTCCGCCACCGTCTGGGCGAAGTCGCGCTCGTCGTCGACGATGAGCACGCGGCGCTCGAGCTCTTCGCCCGCCGCTTCGGCCGCCGCTTCGGCGAGCTGGGGCGGCACCGGGTAGTTGTAGGCGCGCGCGAAGGTCGTGACATCGCCGGCGCGGAGCCGGCGATGGCCGCCGGGCGTACGCTGGGCCGGCAACAACCCGCTGTTGACCCAGTTCACCACGGTCGGCGGAGACACGCCCAAGAACTTCGCCACCTGAAAGGTGGTGAAATACGGGGTGTTGTCCGCTCCTGGCTTACGACGGGACATCAGCTCTCTCGACCTCCCCGCACCGCGCCGATCAACGAGTCGCCGCCGAGGGCCAACGTCGTCAAATCCAACGCCTGCGCGCTAACCCGTACGTCGACGCGCGCCAGCCCGAGCCGCGGCCGGGCCCGGGCGAAGGCCTCGCGCACCTCGGTCGCGGAGGCCTCGGCCTCGGCCAGGGTGCGCCCCGGCAACGCCAGGGCGAAGCTCTCGGCGTCGACGCGGGCGACCGTCTCCCCGGGGCGCAGGCGCTCGCGCAGGCGGGCCGCCACCCAGATGAGCATCTGGTCGCCGACCAGCCACCCCTGTTGGCGGTTGACCTTGCGCAGCTCGTCGACGCGTACGATCACCACCGGCACCGGCGCGCCCGCCTGGCGGGCCGCGGCCAGGGCCTGATCGAGCCGCGTGCTCAGCGCGCGCGCGGTGGGCAGGCCGGTGAGCACGTCGGGCGCGGGCTCGCCGGGCGTGGGGGCTTCGCCAACCAGCCGCAGCGCACGACGCACGTGCCCCACGAGCAGCGGCGCGTCGAGCGGCAGGCGCAGGACGGCGAGCGCCCCCGCGTCGTAGAGCTCGCCCGCGTCGTCGCCCACGGCGATGACCGGCACCGCCGCCAGCTCGGCGTCGCTCTTGAGGCGGCGCACGAACGCCACCGCCTCGGGGTCGACCGAACGATCCACCACGACCACGGCGGGAGGCTGCCGGCGCATCCGCTCCAGGGCACCGCCGAGCGCGGGCGACGCGCGCACCTCCCAGTGGCGCACCAGCGTGCCCGCGAGCTGGTCGCCCAGCGGGCCCGGCGCGGCGAAGAGCTCGACCGCGGCGGCCACCGCCTGGGGTACGGCCAGGGGCAGGACGACGGTCGCGATGCCGCCCCCGGCCGGGGAATTCTGCGTTCGCAGCGCCCCGCCGGCGTCGGCCAGGATGCGCGCGCTGGCCCGCAAACCGATGGAGGCACCGCTGCCGCCGGCGAGCTCGCGGCTGCCAAAACCCGCACCCTGATCATGGATCGCACAGACCACGCGGCCATCTTCGCACACAACGGTGACGCGCACCGTCGAGCCCTCCGGCGAGTACCGGACCGCGTTCTCGAGCAGGTTGGCGAGGACCTCGCGGATCGCGGCGACGTCGGCCTCGATCGGCGCGTTCGGGACACACTCCAGCACGAGGGATTGCCGACGGGCGAGCGCGAGCGGGCGCAAGTTTTCGACCATGTCGACGACGATGCGCGCGGCATCGCCCGAGTCGGGCACGGTGCGCACGGCGTCGTCGCGCCGGTAGCGGTCGAGCAGCTCCTCGACCATCTGCACCATCCGGTCGCCCTGGCGACGTACGGTGGCGGCCACCCGCCCCACCTGGCCGGCCGGGACGAGCCCCTCCTCCATGAGCTGCACCTGGCCGAGGATGATGGCCAGGGGGCTGCGCAGGTCGTGGCTCAAGAGCGCCAGGAAGGAGTCGCGCGCTTCGCTGAGCCGCTCCAGGCGCCCGCTGACCCGGGACAGCTTGCGGTGACGCTCGACATACCCACGCTCGAGGCGGAGCTGGCGGTCCTTCAGCGCACCGAACTGGCGCGCGGAGCTCAGCGCAGCGCCGACGAGCGCGCCGAGGGCGTCACGGACGTCGCTGTCGAACGCCTGGTCGGCGGCGTGCGCGAGCAACAGACGGCCGCCGACCGTGCGCAGGTCGATCTCGGCGACGTTCGCCGGAGACGCCGCGAACGCCGCGACGCGGCCGGCTTCGAGCACCACCTGCGGCAACTCGCCCACCGCGTCGGCCTCGAGCTCGACACGCGCGGCCTCGACCCCGGGGAGGCCGAGCAACGCCGGCGCGAGCGCGTGCGCGAGCGAAGGCAGGTCGCTGTAGGGGCTCAGGTGGTCGGCCAGGCGCACGACCGCGCGCAGGAAGCGCTCTCGCTGGCGCGAAGACCCGGCCCGCCGGCGCTCCAGGTCGCGCGCGGCCACCCGCCACGCGAGCTCCCCGCCCGAGGCCGTCAGGAGCACCACGTCGTCCACCGCGTCGAGCGACCAGGCGGGCGCGAGGTTTTCCCACCCGTCGGCCACGGCGACCAGGACCAACGAGGGGCTGGTGGCGCGCAGCTCGGACGCGAGCGCCAGGCCGTCTTCGTCGGGGAGCACCAGGCCCACCAGCGCCGCCACGCAGTCGCCGCCCGCCAGGGCCGCCCGCGCCTCGCCGGCGCGCCTCACCGGCCTCACCGCGTAGCCGGCCTCTCCCAAAGCAGACCCGGCCCTCTCCAGGAAGGCCGGATCATCGACGACGAGGAGGACGGTGGAACGCGGCCCCATGGGAATGACCGGGGCGACGGGCGCCCCGATCCGTCACTCCATGATCCGGAAGCGGAAGTAGGTCTCGCCGACGACGATCTCTTCCCCGCCGAAGAGGCGGCGGTCGGTGATGAGCTCACCGTTGACGAGCGTGCCGTTGCTGGACTTGATGTCCTCGACGTAGAAGTTGTTGCCGCGCCGGAAGAGCTTGCAGTGGTAGCGGCTCACCTTGCTGTCGTTCTTGATCTGGATGTCATTCTCGCGGCCGCGGCCGATGGTGAGCTGGTCGCCCGTGAACGGGTAGATCTGCTCCTCGGCGGTGCTCTCCTGGTAGATCAGGAGCGCCCGGCGGGCCACGCCCTCGTCGGCGCGGGCTTCGGACACCGGCTCGATCGCCGCCGCCTCGACCAGCACCTCGGACTCGGACTCGACCGCGACCACCGGCGCGACCGCCGGAGCGGCCTCGTCGCCGACGCCGATCTCGATCTCGACCTCGGCGCCGCCGGAGAAGTGAACCTCGGCGCTGACCATGTCCGCGACCTCTTCGCCCATCTCCCCCGCCTCGATCGCGATGTCGTCGCCAGCGTCGACACGCGCCGTGGCGGGCGCCGGCTCGGCGAAGACCGCGCTGAGGTCTTCGCGGGCTTCGCCCGCTTCGTGGTACGAGATGTCGTCCTCGGCCGGGGCGTCGGCGGCGGCAGCCGCCTCGACGACCGCGGGCGCGGTGTAGTGGCCAGCCGGCGACGCCAGGGTGACCCACCGCTCCAGCGCGCCGTTGAGCTCGGCAAGGTCGGCGTCGATCGCCGCGATGCGCTCGTTGGCGCCGGCGGCGTTCGCGCGGAGGTCGGTCGTCTGTGCGTCGAAGTCGGCGTCGGAGATCTCGCCGATGAGCTGCCGCAGCTCGAGCTCCTGCAGCTGCTCGTCGACCCCGCCCTTGGACGCGGCGATGCCGGCCTTGTCGGCCTCGAGCGCGGTGGTGAGCTCACGCAGGGTGGGCAGCAGGGGGGAGACCTTGTCCGCCACCTCTACCGACTTGATCTCGTGGTCGAGGATGACCTTCTCAACCACGCCGGACGAGAACTTCGCCGCCTGACTCTTGGCCTTCTCGATGTACTGGCGATGCTGCTCGTACTTGGCCGTGTGTCCGTTGAGGGTGCTGAGCAGTTCGGCCTTGTCCATGGCGGGAGCTCCACGAGAAGCGCGGTTGTAGGAAATCGCGATGCGCGTGTCAAGCCGAGGGGCCTGACTTGTGACCAGCGCGCTTAACCGATCCCAGGCCCGACCGCGGGTCGGCCGGCCACATTCACCATCCGACACGCGTAGAACACGTCGGCACCGGTGGAGTTGGCCGCGTTGTCGAACGTCGCTTCGATCGGCCAGCCCAGCGTGGCGGCCACGGCGGGGCCCTCTTCGGGCTCCGGCGAGCACACCGCGTAGACGAGGACGCCCCCCGGGGCGACCGAGGCCGCGGCGCGGGCGAGGATGCGCACCTGGCGGGCGGCGGACTTGCGGATGTCGGCCTCGGTCCGGCGCCAGCGGATCTCCGGGTGGCGCCGGACGAGGCCGAGCGCGGTGCACGGCGCGTCGACCAGGACGGCCGGGAAGGTACGGCCGAGCCCGGCCTGCTCCCAGTCCACGCACGCGGTCTCGAGGGGGAGCCCGACGCGCGCGGCGTTCTGGCGCACCCGCTCCAGGCGCTCGGCGTCGGCGTCGGTCGCGGTGACCCGCATCCCGCGCGACGCGAGGCGCAGGCTCTTGCCGCCCGGCGCGGCGCACGTGTCGAGCACCCGCTCGACCTGCGGGACGAGGTCGGCCACCGCGACGGCGGCCGGGTCCATCACCCACCACCGCCCCTCGGCATACCCGGGCAGGTCCTCGATGCGACCCGCCCGCTGGGGCAGGCGGTAGACCCCCGCGCCCACGGGGTGCAGCTCGCGCCCCGCGGCCGCGAACTCCGCGGCGAGGTCGGCGCCCGGGGCGCGTGCCACGAGGTGCACCTCCGCCGGGTCGGCACACGCCCGCATGTAGACGTCGGCGTCGGCGCCGCGCGCCGCGCGCCACCTGGCCACCAACCACTCCGGAAATCCGAGCGCAGCGTCGCCCTCGCGCGGGACCTCGACCTTGCGGAGGACCGCGTTGACCAGGCCCGCCGCGTGGCCCACGCCGGCCGCGCGGGACAGTTCGACCGCCTGGTCGACCGCCGCGTGCGGCGGCGTCCGCGTGAACGCCATCTCGAAGGCCGCCGCGCGCAGGATGGCGAGCACGGGCGGGTCCAGCGTCCACACCGCGCGGCGCGCGGCCACCGTGATGCCCGCGTCCAGGGCGGCACGATTGCGGAGGACACCGAGCGCCACGTTCCACGCGAGCGCCCGATCGGCCGGGTCGGCCGGCGCCAACTTGCCCAGCGCCTCGTCGGCGTTCTGACCCCGTTCGGCGGCGAGCAGCGCCTTGATGGCGGCGACGCGGCCCGGGTTGAGGCGCGACCTACTCACGCTCGGCGAGCTCGGCCTCGATGATCCGGTCGAAGAACTCCGGAGGTTGGGCGCCCTTGACCTTGTAGCCATTGACCAGGAACGTGGGCGTGGAGGTGATCTTCCACTTCTCGGCCCGGGCCGCGTCGGCCGCGACGGCCGCGTCGACCTCGGTGGACGCGCGGTCCTTTTCCCAACGGGGCACGTCCAGGCCGACCTGCCCGGCGAGGGTGACGAGCTTGGCGTCGTCGAGCCCCTCGGCGGCGAAGATCGCGTCGTGGTACTCCCAGAACTTGCCCTGCTTGTCGGCCGCGAGGGCGGCGAGCGCGGCGGGCCGCGCCATCTTGTGCATCGCGAGGGGTTGGTTCATGAAGACCACGCGCAGCTTGTCGCCGTACTTGGCCTCGAGGGCCTTGATGTTCGGCTGGGCCTTCTTGCAGTACGGGCACTGGAAGTCGCTGTACTCGATGAGGGTGATCGGCGCGTCGGCGCGGCCCTTGGACGGAGCGTCCCCGGGCTCGATCGGCAACCACGGTTGGGAGAACTCGGCGCCCGCGCGGATGTCGTCGGGGGACTTCTCCTGACGGGCCATGCGCACCACGCGGCGCGCGAGGCGCGGCATGTTCGCACACATCGACTTGTCGAGGAGCTTGGGCGCCCGCTCGAGGCACTTCCCCATGCTGTACTGCTGGTCCATGCACGGCACACACGAGCCCACGATGTTGTTGAGCGCGTAGACCGCGCGCGTCTGCGCCTCGCCGCCCAGCTCGCCGAGCTCGGGCACGAGCCCCGTGAGCTGCTCGGCCGTGTAGTCGGTCGGGACGAATTCCGGCTTCTCCTTCTTGGCGGCGCCTTCACCCTCGCCCCCGCCGCGCGGCGCCGGCGCCGCACGCGCCGCCGAAAGCTCCGCGTCCTTCTTGGTCAACTCGGCCGCGGCCTCGAGGCTCGCCTGCTTGTGGCCCACGGTGTACCCGCCGTAGCCGGCGAGCCCGGCGAGGAGGAGCGCAAACGCCAGGAGGCCGAAGACGGTGCTGTTCTGGTTCATGGTCGCGCGGCTATCACGCGGCCGGCGTATGATGCCGGCCATGATCGCCGCGCTCGTCCTCGCCGCCTGCACCGGCACCACGTCCATCACCGTCGCCGGGGACGACGACACGGCCGCCCCCGACGGAGACTCCGGCACCAGCGAGCTCCCGGGCGACACCGACACCTCCGAGGCCGAGGACACCGCCCCCGACGAGGACCCCGAAGCCAACCGGGCCTGGCAGGACGCGTTCTTCGTCGACACCGTCATCCACGACATCAGCCTCGAGCTCGACGAGGACCAGTACCGCGAGCTGCGCCGCGATCCCCACAGCTATGCCCTCGCCAACGCCACGGTCGACGGCGAACCGCTCGAGGACGTCGGGGTGCGGCTGCGCGGCAAGATCGGGTCGTTCCGCGACCTCAGCGGCAAGCCGAAGTTCAAGATCGACATCAACCAGACCCACAGCGACCAGCGCCTGCACGGCCTCAAGACGCTCGTGCTCAACAACTCCGTGGTGGACTGCAGCTACCTGAAGGAGCCGTTGGCCTACCAGGTGTACCGTGACCTGGGCCTCGCGGCGTCGCGGACGAGCTTCGCCCGCGTCGAGCTCAACGGCGATCCCTACGGGCTGTACGTGATCATCGAAGCGCCGGACAGCGAACTGCTCGAGGTCACCCACCCCGACGACGACGAGGGCAACCTCTACGACGGCAAGTACCTCTACGACTGGAACACGGGCGGGTACACGCTCTTGGACTTCGCGGCCGGCGTGGACGACCTGTACGCGCTCGAAGAAGGCGAAGACATCGACAACGCCGACATCGCCGCGGTCAGCCAGGCGCTCGACGACGCTCCGCGGGGGCCGGGCTACGTCGAAGCGATGGACCCGGTGCTCGACTGGGCGCAGTGGCACGCCGCCTGGGCCGCGGAGCAGTGGGTGGGCCACCTCGACGGCTACCAGATGAACCGGAACAACTACCGGGTGTACTTCCCGCCGTCCGACGGCAAGATGGAGTACCTCCCGACCGACTTCGACTACGGCTTCCTCTCCGACGGGGGCTGGGGCGTGTGGTGGACCTCACCGCTGGGCAACCTCGCGTCGCGATGCATGCTCGACGTGGCGTGCCGGTCCACACAGGTCGATGCCGTCGAGTCCATGCTCGGCCGGCTCGACGTGGCCGCGTTGGTCGCCAAGCTCGACGCGATGCGCGAGCTCATCCGCGAGGACGCGTACGATGACCCGCGGCGCGAGTGTGGCACCGGCGACATCGCGTGGATCCAGGACTACCTGGAGTCGTGGACGACCGGCCGCGAAGCGGTGATCCGGAGCACCTGGGGCATCTGAGGGGGGCGACCGCGTGGGCCGGGCAAGACGCGGCGACCCGGGTCGCGGGGCGGCGTCTTCGGGCGGGGGGCCGAACGCGGCGTCGGTGGTCCACGAAACGAGGTCAGCCCCGGGTCCTGCCGGGCCGGGGGGAATTGGCGCTCGCTCCCCCGCCGGTTCGCCGCAAGCGGCCAACCGGCGCTCCGCTCGGCCACTTCCCCCCGACCCGTCACCCGCCGCGTCACCGAGCCGGCCACCGAGGGGAAGCGTTTGGCACAACGTCGGCGGGGACGCCGAACCGCGAGGGTCTGGCTGCACCGGCCCAGGTCGGTGAGCGTGGCGGCGTCGAACTTCGAGCGGTGCGCTCACCCACCCCAACCGGCGGGGCCGTCGCTACGCGCCGAGCCGCGCAGGGCGAGCTCCTGCTCGAGCACCCGCACCTTCCGTGCGAGCGCGGCCCGCGCCCACAGGCCCCAGCCGAGCGCCGCCAGCGCACCCGCGAAGAAACACGCCGCCATCAGCGACGGGACCGAGATCGGCGACGACAGCGCCCAGGCCGCCACCCCGAGATCGAACGACAAGACCGTCGTGCGCGAGCTGTTCTGCACGAAGAAGGCGGCCAGCGGCACGAGGACCACCACGGCGACGACGAGCTTGAGCCAGCGCATGCCCACCACGTAGCGCGTGCTCCCCCAAAACGGAACGGGGCCGGCACCCTTGCGTGGTGCCGGCCCCGGAGGCGGCGGGTTGCCCCGCGCGGCCCTACTCCTTCTTCTTCATGCGGCGGCTGAGGTCGCCCATGATGTCGCCGAACTTGGCGGAGCTGTCGCCCTGGCGGCGCAGGACCTCGCTCATGTCGCCGCCGCGGGCACGGTCGACCGCCGACTTCTCGGACAGGGAGACCTTGCGGTCGCCCACGTCGATGTTGATGATCTCGGCCGCGATGGCCTGGCCCTCGGCGTAGGTCGTCTGCCAGTCGCCGCCGGCGTTGGCCAGCTCGGAGTGGTGCACGAGGCCCTCGACGCCGTCTTCGATCTCGACGAAGACGCCGAAGTCGACCTTGTGGACGATCTTGCCGTTGATGACCTGGCCCAGGAAGTAGCGGCCGGAGACACTCTTCCACGGGTCGTCGGAGAGCTGCTTGATGCCGAGGCTGAAGCGCTCGTTGTCGACGTCGACGTTGAGCACGCGCGCCTCGACCTCGTCGCCCTTCTGGAAGCGCTCGGACGGGTGGCGCACCCGCTGGCCCCAGCCCATGTCGCTGACGTGCACGAGGCCGTCGATGCCGTCCTCGATGCCGATGAAGATGCCGAAGTCGGTGATGTTGCGGACCTTGCCGCGCACCACGGTGCCCGGCGGGTAACGGTCGGCCGCGGCCTCCCACGGGTTCTGCTCGAGCTGGCGCATGCCGAGGCTGATGCGGCGGTTCTCGGAGTCGATGCCGAGGACCCGCGCCTCGACGATGTCGCCGATGTTGACGAGCTTGCTCGGGCTCTTGACCCGCTTGTTCCACGTCATCTCGCTGATGTGGACCAGGCCCTCGATGCCGTCTTCGAGCTCGACGAACGCGCCGTACTCGGGCAGGCTGACGACGCGGCCACGGATGGTGGCGCCCACCGGGTACTTGTACTCGGCGTCCTCCCACGGGTCGGGGCGGATCTGCTTGTAGCCGAGCGAGACGCGGCCGGTCTCTTCGTCGTAACGAAGGACCTTGACCTCGATCTGCGCGCTGACCTCGAACAGCTCGCTCGGGTGCTGGATGCGCCCGTACGACATGTCCGTGATGTGGAGCAGACCGTCGATCCCGCCGCGGTCCACGAACGCGCCGTAGTCGGTGATGGTCTTGATGTCGACCGTCCCGGGGTTCAATTCGCGGAAATAGCTGTAGAGGAAGATGCCGAGGCAGATCAGGAAAAT
>SXOM01000314.1 GCA_005776735.1 Pseudomonadota bacterium | reverse complement strand
GACACCGACACCGGTCCGGTGGTCCCGGAGGACCTGATCGGGCGGGTGTACGCCTTCTCCCTCGAGGACGCGACCATCGTCGAGCCCGCGGGCCTCGAGAGCCTGCTCAAGAGCCAGGTCACCCAGGCGGTGCTGCTCGAGGTCGGGTACGCCGGCGGCTCCACCATCGACTTCTCGTTCGGCCTGAGCGCCCCGGAAGACGTCGAGGCGCAGGACTACTGCACCCAGACCACGCTGTTGGCCGGGGCCGACTTCTCGGGCAACCCGTCGTTCGACGCGGGTCCGACCGACATCAACCTCGTGGCCGCCGGCTACGAGGTCACGCTGTCCGACGTGTACGTGTCCGGCACCTTCTCCGCCGACATGGAGCAGATCATCGACGGCGAGATCGCCGGCCTCCTCGACACGCGCCCGCTCGACGCGTTCGCGGGCGGCTCGGAGGGCGCGGTGTGCGCGCTGGCCGGGTACGCGGGCGCCACGTGCATCGCCTGCGCCGACGGCGAAGAGTTCTGCCTCGAGTTCATGGCCACCAAGATGGACGCCGAGTGGATCTCGACGCTCGACCTCGAGGAGATCGCGGCGAGCATGTGCGAAGGCTGCGAAGCCGGCCCGCCGGCGGCCGACGCGGAGTGCCTCTAGGCCACGTCGGGCGCCGCCGCCGGGGGACACGTCGCCCCCGCGCGCGGCGCACGCCCGCCCCGATCGAGGTCGGGACGGTCGCGGTGCGCCGCCCTGGGCTAGCGTGTGGGCGGCACCGGGAGCTCGGCCCGGGCGCACATGTCCAGGAAGTCCGCGGGGGGCGGCGCCGTGAAGCGCACGCGCGCCCCGCTGATCGGATGGTCGAACGCCAACAACCACGCGTGAAGAAGCGGATGGTCGAGCGCCTCGACGTGCGTGCGTAGCGCCGCGGGCGCGACACAGTCGCGACGTGAGTACGTTCGGTCACCGACGATCGGGTGGCCCGACTCGCTGAGGTGCACGCGGACCTGGTGGGTGCGCCCGGTCTCCAGGCGGCACTCCAGGAGCGCGATGCGGTCGCCCCGGGCCATCACCTCCCAGTGGGTGACCGCGCGCCGACCGCCGGACTCGACGCTCGCGATGCGCAAGCGGGAGTCCGGGTCGCGCGCGAGCTGGCTGCGGATCGTGCCGCGGTCGACGTGGGGCACCCGGTGGACCACCGCGAGGTACCGCCGCTCGACGCTGTGCACCGTGAACTGCTCGGTGAGGCCGCGGTGCGCGACGTCGTGCTTGGCGACCACCATGACGCCGCTGGTGCCGGCGTCGAGCCGGTGCACGATGCCGGGCCGGGCGACGCCGCCGATGCCGCTGAGGCCCGTCGCGTGGTGCAGGAGCGCGTTGACCAGGGTGCCGTCGGCGTGACCCGCCGACGGGTGGACCACCATGCCGGCGGGCTTGAGGATGACGAGCAGATCGTCGTCCTGGTAGAGCACCGTGAGCGGCAGCTCCTGCGGCTCGGGCTCGGCCGGCGCGGCGTCGGGGATCGCCGCGACGACGGTGGCGCCGGGCCGAGGGCGATCCGACGCCCGGGCCCGCTCCCCGTCCACGCGGATGCGGCCTTCGGCCAGCAGTGCCTGGACCCGCGCACGGGACAGGTCGGGCCAGGCCGCCGCCAACGACCGATCGAGCCGGTCGGCGCCGGGGCTCGCGACCCAGGTGCGCTCTTCGGCCACCGCTAACCCCGCGCGCGGTGGAAGCGGGCCATGTACGCCTGGACCGCCTCTTCGGCCTCGTCGGCGTCGGGCGTGAGCTCGAGCGTGCGCAGGACGACGCGGAGGTAGCCGCGTACGAAGGTGGCCGCGGGGAGGGCGCCCCAGTTCTCGGTCTCCATCGCTTCGAGGAAGCGCCGGGCCACCTTGGTGGACTCCGAAAGTGCATCGAGGTCGAGCTTTCGTGCTTCGCGCGCGGCGCGCAGCCACGCGCCCGTGGGCCCGAGCAGGTCGTACAGGCGCTGCACGTCGGCGCGGGGCAGGCTCCGGTCCATCGCGGGGCCGGGCGCCGGCCGCGGGGTGGGCGGCAGGGGCTCGGCCGGCGGCGCCGACACGGCGGGACCGAGGGTCTCCGACGTGGGCACGGTGGGCTCGGCTTCGGGCTCGGGCACCGCCACCTCGACCTGACCGACCGCGTCGCCGACTCGCAGCGACGTGAGCGTACGCACCGCCTCGAGCGCGGCGGCCGCCGCGGGATCGACCAGGGACGGGGACGCCTGGCGCCACAGCTCGTCGAGGTCGGTCGGGAAGCCGACGCGGGCGAGCTCGCGGAACCGATCGTACCGCCGGCGGCGCACCGGGTCGCCGACCACCGCCATCGCTTCGGCGAGCGCGGCGCGGCGCGCTTCGAGCGTGGCGGTGTCCTGCTGGCGCGCTTCGGCGGCGCGCAGGCGGCGCACGGTCTGTGCGACCTGCTCCTGGTAGGCGGCGCGGACCGCGGCGGCGTCGGCCTCGGGCGCAACCCCCAGGAGCTCGTAGAACCCGGTGGACATGCCTCCCGGCTAATCCGAAACGCCCAACGCCGCGACCAGCGCCGCCTCCTGCTCGGGCAGCACGGTCCGGAGGTCGAACACCACCGCGCCGTCGCCCGCCAGCGCCACCACCGCGGGGCGGCCCCGCCGCAGCGCCGTGAGCACGCGGTCGACGCCGTTGACGGGGACGCTCACCCCCCACCCGGGCAGCGCGCGGCCCG
>SXOM01000313.1 GCA_005776735.1 Pseudomonadota bacterium | reverse complement strand
GCGGGGGCTCGCCCACCTCGTCGGCGCCGCGCTCGCGGCGGCGCGGGTGGGGCTGGCCGTGCCCGCCGCGCTCGGCTGGGAGCCGCTGCGGACCGCGGTGCACGGGTTCCGTGCCTACGTCATCGTGCTCGCCGTCGGCGCGGCGGCGTTGGCGTTGTGGGAGGGGCGGGTGCGGCCCGAAGGCGTCGCGACCCCGCCCGACGCGGCGCCCGCGATCCGGTGGGCGTCCCGCGCTGCGCTCGTGGGGATCCTCGGCGCCGGGTTGTGGGTCAACGCCACCCACCTCGCCGAGCGGCCGATGCCCGCGGCGTCGTCGCACCACTCGTTCCTGCTCGCGCCGCGGCTCGCGCACTACTTCATGGGGTGGGACCACCGGCGCGTGGTGGCCGGCCACCCCCCGCAGATCGCGATGTCGGGCGCGTGGTACACCTTGCCGGTCCACACGCCGCTCCCGTGGACCGATCCGGTCGCCCTGGCGGCCGAGCTGGCGCCAGGGGGCCGCCTCTCGCAGCTCGTGGGGCGCTGCGACGACGAATACTCCACCTGCATGCCCCTGTTCTACGGGCTCATGGGCGCGGTCGCGGCGCTGGAGCCGGGCCACGGCCTCGTCCCGATGCTCGTCCCGACCGGCTTCTTCCTGTTGCTCCTGGTGGGGTTGTGGGACCTCGGCAACCTCGTCGCGGGGCGGGCGGCGGGGGTCGCCGCCGCGGCGGTCGCGGTCGGCTTCCCCGGGCTCTTCGGGATGGCGCGGTGGGCGGAGAGCTACATCGCCGAGGCCGCGCTGAGCACGATCATGGTGGTGTGCCTGGTGCGGAGCCGAGGGCTCACGCGCTGGGCCCCGCTGGTGGTCTTCGCCGGGTGTGCGGTCTTCGCCATCCGCGCGGGCGAGGGGTTCAGCGAGGCCGTCGGCGCCGGCCTCGCCGTGGGGGGCGCCTTCGTGGTGACCGCGGGGGCGGGCGTCGTGGACGGCGTCCGTGCGCGCCGTTTCCCGTGGGCGGCGGCCGGCGGCCTGGTCTTCGTCGTCGGCCTGATCGCGGCGATCACCGACTGGCAGTGGGTGGCGGACAGCCTGATGCAGATCCGGCGCGGCGTCGACGAGGAGGACATGGCCGCGAGCTGGCGGAGCCCGGCCCCGTCGCCCGAGGCGCGCCTGTTCATCCGGCACGGCCTGTACGCGTGGTTCCTCGTCAACGACTACGTCCGGCCGCCGCTCTTGGTGCCGGTGGTGGCGGGGCTCGTCGGGATGCTCGCGCTCCCCGGGGTGCGGCTGCGGGACCGGCTCCTCTTGCTCCTGTGGTTTCTGGTCCCGTTCGTCGGCTTCTCGTTCATGCTCCGCAAGGCGGTGTGGTACCCGATCCCGATGCTGCCGCCGCTGGCGGCCATCGCCGGCGTGGGGCTGCATTGTGTGCCGTGGCGGCGCGTCCGGGTCGGTGCGCTCGCGGTCGCCGGGCTCCTCGGCGTGCACCAGTTGTACACCTTGAGCTTCCCGGGCGCGGGCCTGGGGTTTCCGTCGCGCTGGGTGCAGCCCTTCGACCCGCAGTCGGTGAAGGTGCGGTGGGTGGAGCTCCTCGGCCTGCGGGACGACCGCGGGGACCGCCTCACCCACGACGCAAAACGCCTGCTCGCGGCGCTCGAGGCCACGCACCCGCCCGGCGACGGGCTCACCTACGTCGCGGCCTACAGTGCGTGGGGCGCCGACGCCCTGGGGGCCCAGCGGCTCGGGTACTTCCTGACGCTGAGCCGGCCCGATCTCGTCGTGGTCGAGCTCGGGGTGCCGCGGCACGTCCAGGCGCCGGCCTATGCGGGCCTGCGCCCGGAGACGTTCTCCTACCTCGTGTGTATCGCGGAGAACGGCGCGTTCGTCGACTGCGACGCCGAGCTCGCCCGCCCCGCCCGGCCGGACACGCCCCCCGCGTTCTCGACGTTCAGTGCGCGGCTGTTGGCGCGGTCGACCGGGGCGCTCGCGGGGGCGCCGCGGGTGCACGTGCTCGGCGACCCCGAGTAGCGTCGTCCGGCGCGCCGGACCGCCCGCCGGACCCTGCCCGCCTCGGGACGGGCGCGGGGCGGGCCCAGGGGTGCGGGGGCCCGGTTCATCGGCCCAGGCGGGCCACCGTCCACGCGGCGTCGAGGGCCACCGCCGGGGAGAGCTTGCTGCGGCCGGCGCGGCGTTCGGCGAAGACGATGGGCACCTCCACCACGCGCAGGCCGGCGGCGACGGCGCGGACGGTGGTCTCGACCTGGAAGGCGTACCCCTGGCTGTGGACGGTGCCGAGGTCGACGGCGCGGAGGGCGGCGGCGCGCCAGGCCTTGAAGCCGCCGGTCGGGTCGCGGACGGTGAGGCCGGTCCAGGCGCGGGCGTAGGCGCCGCCGGCGCGGGAGAGGAGCTGCCGGGTGAGGCTCCAGTGGAGGGTGCCGCCGCCGGGGACGTAGCGGCTGCCGAGGACGAGGTCGGCGCCCGCGTCCAGCGCCGCGAGGAGCGCGGGGAGGGCGGCGGGGTCGTGGGACAGGTCGGCGTCCATCTGGACGATGGGGTCGTGCCCGTCGCGGAGCGCGGTGCCGAGGCCGAGGACGTAGGCGCTGCCGAGCCCGAGCTTGCCGGGGCGGGAGAGCACCCGGGCGCCGGCGGCGGCGGCGCGGGCGGCGGTGCCGTCGGGGGAGGCGTCGTCGACGACCACGACCTCGGCGCCGGGAACCGCCTGCCGCACACCGACCACGACCGCGCCGATGTTGTCGGCCTCCTGGTAGGTCGGGGTCACGACGACGACGGGCACGCGGCGATCTATCCGGGCGCCGCGCACGTTAGGCGGCCGCATGAAGCCGATCCTGCGGCGCATCGGATTTGCGACGGTGGTGGTCGCGTGCGTGGCGGTCTTCGTCGAAGGGGCGGCGCGCTGGGTCGAGCCGGGGCTCTCCACGCGCACCTTGCCGCTCCCGCTGCCGAACCGCGAGCGTGATCCGGCGTTCGAGGCGGCGCTCAGCGAGGCGCGGCGCGCGTCGGGGGGCGCGGTGCCGCTGGTGCACGACGAGTCCGCGGGGTGGACGTTGCCGCCCAACCGGACCGAGCGGTACGGCGAGACGGTGATGCGGTTCAACGCCCTCGGGATGCGGGGGCCGGACTGGGGGCCCGCGCCCGCCGGGACCGTGCGCATCTTCACCCTGGGCGACTCTTCGATCATGGGCCTCGGCGTGATGGAGGAGCAGGTCTTCTCGTCGGTGGCCGCGACCGCGTTGCAGGAGGCGTGGGGCGTCCCGGTCGAGGCGGTGATCGGCGGCATCCCCGGCTACACCTCGGCGCAGGCGTTGGAGCTGCAGGCCAAGGTGCAGGCCCGGCTCGCGCCGCAGTGGGTGGTGCTCGGGTGCTTGTGGAGCGACCTGGTGCGCCAGGGCCTCGCGCCGCGGGTCACCCCGCCGTCGCGCTGGGCCACCTACCGGGTAGGGGTCCTGCTCTTGTCGCCGTGGCTCACCGCGCGGAAGGTCAAGTTCCTGGACCAGGAGGGCGACGTCGGCGACCTGGGCGACGCGTCCAGCCGCGTCGGTCTGCGGCAGTACCGCCACAACCTGGAGCTCCTCGCCGAGCGGGCGACCGCGGCGGGTGCACGCCCGGCGTTCGTGCTCCTGCCCGCGCCGATGGACCTCGACGCGGCCGTCCCCCCCGAGACGGTGGTCGCGTACCGCGCCACCATGCGGAGCGTCGCGGCGGAGCTCGGCGCGCCGCTGGTCGACGGCGAAGCGTTGGTGCACCGCCGCGGCGCGACGCTCGCGTGGTGGGACGACCAGGTGCACCCCTCGGCCCTCGGCCACCGCGAGCTCGGCACGGCGCTGGCCGAGGCGCTCGCGCCCCACCGTCCCTGATCAGCGCCGGAGCGCGTAGATCGCGACCTCGCCGTCGTCCTTGACCGGCGGTCCGAAGACCTCGCGGAGCGCCGCGTGCGGGCGGGTGAGCGCCGCGAGCCCGGGTTGGCTCGTGTACAGCGAGCTGTAGACGACGACGTAGCGGAACCCGTCGGCTTCGGCCGCGGCGAGGTCGGCTTCGTCGGGGCGGTACGCCACGCCGCGCTCGAGCGACCACAACCCGCGCACCAGCGCGGACGTGTAGCAGTCGCGGGGCGCCTCGGTGCGGCGGCGGGCGTCGACGGACACGTCGTGGTGGCCCTCGGACCGGCGCTTGCCGTGCACCGGCTGGAGCGCCCCGTACGCATGGCCGAGCCCGGCGGGGAGCTCGATGATGGCGAAGTCGCCGGGGGTGTCGGCCAACCACTGCACGGCGGCCGGCACCTTCCACGGCTGCAACCACAACGCCGCGTGGTCCGCGAGCGCGACGCGCAGGCCGTGTGCCGCCAGCGCCGTGGCGAGGAGCGTCGGGGTCCAGGCGACCAGGCGCGGCCACCCCCGCCGGGTGCGCCCCTCCCACCCCCACCGCGAAAACGCGCCGAGGGCCAACGCCGCGGCCGCGCCCACCAACGGCGCGAAGCGGTACGGGCGCACGTTCACCAGCGGCGGAACGGCCTCGACCAACCCACGCAGGGGCAGGCCGAGCAACTTCCCGTCGGCCCGGTGGGGGGTGTCGGGCGCATCGAGCAGCACCACCCCGAGCGAGAGCACCCAGAACGTGGCCGCGGCCGCGACCCACCCCCGCCCCCGCCACCCGCCGAGCAGGCCGACCGCGGCCCCCATCCACAACGTGGGGGCGAGCCACACGTGGTGGTCGTTGAAGCCGGTGCCCGAGGCCCACAACCAGCCCCAGGGCAACGAGTCGCGGATCATCATCTCGAGCCGGTGGCCGGTCAAGGCCACCTCGGTCTCCGCGTACCCGCGCGCGTGCAAGGCCTGGAGGTGCAGCACCGCGGCCGCGCTGGTCGCCAGCGCGGTGATGCCCGCGGTGAGCACGATGCGAACACGCTTTCCGCGCCCGGCGGCGAGCTCGCCCACGAGCCACGCCGCGCCGAGCGGCGCGATGACCACCGCGTAGGGCGGGTACCCGGCGAAGGTGACCGCGCCGGCGAGCAGCGCGACCGGCGCCCAGCCCCAGCGACCTTCCGCCACCGCGCTCCACGCCCCGAGGAGGAGCACCGCCGGGCCGACGAGCGCGTTGGCGTTGTGACCCAGGCCGACCTCGAAGAGGGCGTACTCGGAGAACCCGATCAGCGCGGCGCCGAGGAGCGCCACCGGTGCGGGCGCGCGCGTCGCGCGGAGGCCGAGCCACGCCAGCGCGGTGTTGCACGCCGGCACCGCGAGCGCGACCGCGTTGAAGCTCGCGGGGAAGGGGAGGTGAGCGAAGAACGGGAGCGCCAGCCACGCGTCGACGCGGGTGGCGAAATTGTGCCCGAGGGACACGCCGTCGGGTGCGCACACCACGTCGGGGCGGTCGACGTCGGCCCCGGTGGTGACGGCGCGGTGCAACCACCAGTAGAACCACGCCTGGCCGTTGGGGTCGCCGGTGGTGAGGTACAACGGGGCGGCGACGAGGTCGTCGGCGCCGAGCAGCCGGCGGCCCACGTGGCGCACCAACCCCGCCACCAGGAGCGCTGGCGCGACGACGTCGGCCACCAGGCGCCACGCCAGCCCTGCCACGGCGACCCGGCGCCCGCTGCGCTCCATCGGGCCCCGGTATCCGGTTCCGTCAACGAGGCGTCGAGAGTGTGTGCGGGGCCTCCGGTCGCGGGCGACCGTCGGTTACCGAACCGTGTGGGTCGCCGCTTCGTTGCCGTCCTCATCGGTCTCGTCGTGGGCGTGGTGCTCGTCGAGGTCGGCATGCGCGCCGCCGGGGTCGCGAGCCCGATCGACGGGTCCGACCTCGCCCACACGTGGGATCCGGCGGGGGTCTTCGTCGCCGACCCCGACCCGGAGGTCGGGTTCGGAATGATCCCGGGCTATCGAGGCACCCAGGTGTACCGCAGCTCGGTCACCGGCGACCTGGTGCACACCGCGACGGCGTCGCTCGACGCGCGCGGCTTCCGCGCCCACCCGGCGCGGCCGGGGGCGACCCGTCGACTGCTGGCGATCGGCGATTCCACCACCTTCGGGCTCGGCGTCGACGACGACCAGAGCTGGCCGGCCCACCTGCAGGCGGCGTTGCCGGCGGAGTGGGAGGTCCTCAACGCCGGCGTGCCGGGCCGCAACCTGCACCAGAACGTGGCGTGGTTGCGCCGCGAGCTCCCCGTCGTCCGTCCCGAGGTGGTGGTACTCGCGTTCTACCGCAACGACCTCGGCCCCGCCGTGCCCCTCGGCGCGGCGACCGTGCCGCAGCAGCTCGCCGCGCCGACGTGGTGGCCCGCCGAGGCCGGGCTGCGCCGGTGGTCGCGCATCGCCAACCTCGCGGGGCGCACCGCGGAGCGCATGGCGCCGCGCGGACAGGCCGTCCTCGAGCCGCTGGACCGGTTCTCCCGGGAAGAGGACCTCGTCCGCGAGTTCGATTGGTTCGTGCGTGCCGCACAGGCGGTCGAGGCCGAGCCGGTGGTGCTCGTGCTCCCGGCGATGGACCTCGCGGACCCGCGGAGCGCTTCGTTGCTCCTGGACATGGCGGCCGAGGTCGCGCGGGCGTATGGCGCACAGGTGATCCGCACCGAGCCGACCTTCGAGGAGATGGACCCCGCCGACCGCGTGGTCCTCCCCGCCGAACGGCACGCGAGCCCCGCCGCAAACCTCCGCATCGCCGAGGTGGTGCGGCGGGAGCTGCGGGGAGTGGACCAGCCGAAGTGAAGGCGTTGGCCTGGCGGCTGGGACCCCTCGCGGTCGCGGTTGCCGTGGCCCTCGCGGTCAACGTGTCGTTCCATGGCCAACTCGTCCACGATCTGCGCGGGAGGCTCTTGGAAGGGGCGTTCCACCACGGTCACATCTGGTGCCTGGACCACCTCGCCGACCAGGTGCGCGGCGCGGCGCCGCTCACCGTCTACTCCGACCGCGTGGGCTTTCCGGACGGCGCGTCGGCCCGCTGCCTGATCGCGCTCCCGGCCGTGGTCGCGGCGCCGCTCCAGGGGGGGCTCGGCGCGGTGGGCACCTACAACCTCGTCGTGCTCCTGACCCCGGCGGCGGCGGCCGTGGCGGCGTGGCTCCTGGCGCGCAAGGCCACCGACCTGGACGAACGCGGGGCGGCGGCGGTCGCGGTCCTGTACGCGACGAGCCCGTTCTTGCTCGGCAGCCTGTCGGGCGGGCAGGTGTGCAAGGCCCAGGTGTGGACGATCCCGGCGTGTTTGTGGGCGTTGACCGGCGCGGTCCACGGGCCGCGGCGCGCGGGGTGGGCGTGGATGGCGGGGTTGTTGGGCGTGGCGACCGCCTACTCGGAGCCCACCTTCGCGCTCATCGTGCCGCTGGTGGCGGTGCCGTGGGCGCTCGGTGCGGTGCGGCGACCGTGGGGGTGGAGCCTCCTCGGGGCGGGCGCCGGCCTCGCGTGCCTCGCGGCCGGGTTGTACACCGCCAAGCTGTACTATGACAGCTCCGGGGCGGGCGCTGCCGAGCTCTTCGAGCCGGCCGGGCGGCTCAACTCCGGGGGCATCCCCAAGCCCACCCCGATGTCGCAGCCGGCGGGCATCTTCTGGGCGGCCGACCTGGACACGCAGGCGGGCGCCACCAACCACGTGAGCTACCTCGGGCGACCGCTCCTCGTCGCGATGGTGCTCGGCTCGTTCGTCGCGTGGCGTGGGCGGGTGCTCGCCTGGGTCGCCCTCGGGGTCGGTGTGACCTTTGCGCTCGGCGAGCTCCTCGTGGTCGACGACGCCTACGTGACCACGGCCGCCGGCGCGAAGGTCGGACTCCCCGCCTTGTGGTTGGCCAAGGCGGGGTACCCGTTGGCGCGGAGTGTCATGTACTACCGCGCCATCTCGGTGGCGGGCCTCGGGCTCGCGTTGGGCGCGGTCGGCGCGACGTCGCGCTGGCGGTGGGGGGGGGTGCTGGCGTGGGGGCTGGCCGCCGTGGGGGTGTGGGACACCCACCGCGTGCTCGACCCGGTGTGGCCGCTGCAGAGCCGGCCGCTCCGCACCGAGCTGTCGGCGTGGATGCAGGCCGACCCCACGCCGGGAGCCATCCTGGCGCTGCCGCTCCAACACAATGCCCGCCAGGGGGGCGCGGCCGTGTTCGATGCGGTGCTCGCCGACCGCGCCACCACCGCGCTCATCCGGTTCACCTCGCCCGACCAGCCGAGCTTGCGGCGCACCCGGGGGTGGGTCGCGGAGGCCGTCGCCGCGCCGGACGCGGCGGCCGCCGAGTCCGCGCTGTACGCGCACGGTGTCCGCTACGTCGTGTGGGACGCCACGGCCGAGGACGCCGAGGCCACCGCGCTGATGACGCGGCTCGGCTCGCCGGCGCGGTTCGGCACGCGGTGGGCGTGGCGCATCGGCCCCGAGCGGTGACCGCGCGACCGGGGCGGCGGCCCGCGCGGTAGACTTCCGGCGGTGCTGTTCGACTCCCCCGTCTTCTTCGTCTTCATGCTGGTGGTGTACCCGCTGTGGCGGGCGCTCCCCTTGCGGGTGGGGCGGTGGTGGGTGCTCCTGGCGTCGTTGGTCTTCTACGGGTGGTGGAGCCTCGGCTTCCTCGGGCTCCTGCTCGCCACGACCACGCTGGACTGGGCGCTCACCCGCAGCATGGACCGGGTCGCCGAGGGCCGACGGCGGCTGCTCCTCACCGTGTCGGTGGTCTCGAACCTCGGCACGCTCGCGGTCTTCAAGTACCTCGGGTTCTTCGGCGCCCAGCTCAACGCGGGCCTGTCCGCGGCCGGCCTCGAGGCGGCGGTGCCGGTGGTCGAGCTGGTGCTCCCCGTCGGCATCAGCTTCTACACGTTCCAGGCCATCGGCTACGCGGTCGACGTGTACCGGCGCGAGCTCCCCCCGGTGCGCCACTTCGGCGACTTCCTGCTGTTCATCACGTTCTTCCCTCACATGGTGGCGGGCCCCATCCAGCGGTCGGCGCTCCTGTTGCCGCAGCTCGACCCGATGCGTCGGCCCACGTCCGAGCAGCTCTCGGGGGCGGCGTGGCTGCTCGTGTGGGGCTTGTTCAAGAAGGATGTCGTCGCCGACAACCTCGCGCCGGTCGTGGCGCGGGCGTTCGACTCGCCGACCTCGAGCGGGTTCGGTGTGCTCCTGGCGTCCTACGCCTTCACCTGGCAGATCTACTGCGACTTCTCGGGCTACTCCGACATCGCCCGGGGCCTCGGCAAGCTCTTCGGCGTGGAGCTGCTCGAGAACTTCCGCCGTCCGTTCTTCGCGACGTCACCGCGCGAGCTCTGGCACCGCTGGCACGTGTCGTTGAGCCAGTGGTTGCGGGACTACCTGTATGTGCCGCTCGGCGGCAATCGGCGGCGGCCCGACCTCAACCTGATGGCGACGATGGTGCTCGGCGGCCTGTGGCACGGCGCAAACTGGACGTTTCTCCTGTGGGGTGCGTGGCACGGCGCCGCCCTGGTCTTGGGGCGGCGCCTGCCGCGCCCGCCGCTGCCGGCGTGGGCGCTGGCGGTCGGCACCTTCCACGTGACGGTCTTCGGGTTCTTCCTCTTCCGCGCGCACTCGCTGGGCCACATCGGCGAGCTGCTCGCGCGCGTCTTCGCCGGAGTGGCCCCCGCGGGGGCCGACGTTGCACACCTGAGCCTCATGGTCGTGCTCGCCGCGAGTGTGCTCGTGGTGGAGCTCCCCCAGGAGCGCTACGGCGACACCCTGGTGGTCCACCGCCTCCCGCGCGCGCTCCAGGCGGTCGGGTTCGCGCTCGTGGCCACCGCCACCGCCCTGCTCGCCTCCACCTACGATGTCCAGTTCATCTACTTCCAGTTCTGAGCCCGCCCGCCGCACGTTGCCCGCCTGGGTCGCCGCGTGCGTGGTGGGCATGTGCCTCTTGGCGCTGGAGGTGGGTGTGCGCGTCGCCTACACCGCGCCCGGCGAGCTGATGGGCAAGCTGGACCACGCGCGCGCCACCCTGCGCGCCGACGCTGCCGACGTCCTGGTCTTCGGCACCTGCATCGCCGACCAGGCGCTCGACCGCCCGCCGCTGGAGCGTGCGCTCGGCGCTGCGGGTCGGGTGCACAGCCTCAGCGCGCCCGGGGCGGGGCCGATGGATTGGTACCTCACGCTGCGGCGGGCCCTCGACCCCGAGCTCGTCGACGGCGTGGTGCTGGTCTACACGCCCGGCGACCTCTCGATCCCCACGCTCACGTGGCAGTCCCAGACGATGGACCTGATGGACCTGTACTCGATGCGCGAGGTGGCGTTCTGGGCGTGCACCGACCCGGGGTGCGTCGCCGACCTCTACGCACGGCGCACGTCGTTGTTCTACCGGAATCGCCCCTACCTGGCCAACCGGGTGTGGACCGCGGTCGGCGCGCGGGCGATGGCGGCGACGGCCACGCCCGAGCGGAGGTGGAAGGCGCCCAAGCGAGACCGGGCCGATGCTCCGTGGCACTTCGTCCGCCGCATCGTCGAGCTCAGCGCCGAGCGGGACACGCCGTTGTTGTTCGTCGAGCTGCCGCTGAACCCCGACGTGGCCGCGGCGCACCGCGCGGAGCGCGACCAGGTGCATCGGCGTCTCACCGAGCTCGGGGCCACGGTGGTCAGCCCGCCGCCGCCCGACGGGGGCTTCGTCGACGACGTGCACTACACGGCTCGCGGCCGCGCGGTCATCACCGAGGCGGTCGGCCTCGCCCTGCAACCGATGGTGGCCGACCCACGCTGAGGGCGGCGCGCCGCGACCGGCCGCGTCGAGCGGCGGGATCGTCGGCGCGCCGCG
>SXOM01000039.1 GCA_005776735.1 Pseudomonadota bacterium | reverse complement strand
TCCAGCCCGTAGTGCTCGGCGTCGAGCACCTCCTTGGCGTCTTTGAGCGAGGTGTGGTCTTCGGTCTCGGCGGTCCACGGCACCGCGACGATCCAGTCGAGCCAGGTGCGCGCGACCATGTACTCGCTGGCGTCGACGTGGATCTTCTTGAGGCGGTCGAGCTCCCGGCGGGCCTCCTTGGCCACCTCGTCGGGCATCCCGCACTCGACGATCTTCTTCTCGTACTCGGCCACCTCGTCGTTGACCGTCTCGCCGAGCTCTTTCTGGATGGCCTTGAGCTGCTCGCGCAGGTGGTACTCGCGCTGGTTCTCGTCCATCGCGCGCTGCACCTCGGCGGCGACACGCTGCTTGAGCAGGCCGAACTGCCGCGCACGTTCCAAGAACCACACGAGCCGCTCCAGGCGCACCCCGAGGTTCGGCTCGGCCAGGAGCTCCTGCGCTTCGGCCGGGGCCAGGCCGATCTGTGCGGCGAGGTGGTCGCCCAGGCGCTCGGCGTCGGCGATGAGCTCGACCGCGCGCGTCAGGCTCTCGGGCGGACGGTCCGGGCCCAAGAGCGCCAGCACCTCGGGCGCCAGCTCGCGCACGCGCTTTTCGGCCGCCTGGACCACCTTCGGGTCGCCGGCGCGGGTCGGGAACGGGGCCTTGGTGCAGACCGTCCCCATGTCGCTGCCTTCGTGGAAGTCGGCGAGCGCACACCGCGCGATCACCTCCACCAGCACGCGCACCCCGCCGTCGGGCAGGTTGAGCGACCGCAGCACCTTGCCGATGACGCCGACGGGCGCGACGTCGGCGGGCCCCGGGTTCTCCAGGCCGGCGTCGGGCTGCAGGGTGAAGATCAGGTCGAGCTTTCGGTCCAGGTGGGCGTCGAGCGCGCTCACGCTGGGGCCGCGCCCGATGGTCACGTGGGCGAGGCTGCCGGGGAACAACACCTGGTTCCGGAGCGGAACGGCGGGAACGTAGCGGGCCATGTCGGCCCCGGCGCTATCACGGCGCAGGCAGGATCGGGGCGGGGCCGTAGGCCCGTCCGGACGGCGGCCGAGGCCGGTCGGCCCCGCGGCGTCGGTGCGACGGGCCCGCGAGCGATACACTCCCGCCCGCGTGGACCCCGTGCTCCCCCAGACGTTCGGCGACTACCAGCTCCTGGAGCGGATCGCCGTGGGCGGGATGGCCGAGGTGTACCTGGCCCGCAAGTTCGGCGCCGAGGGGTTCGAGAAGCGCCTCGTCATCAAGAAGATCACGCCCGAGCTCGCGAAGAGCCCGCGGTTCGTGCAGATGTTCGTGCACGAGGCCAAGCTCAGCGTCACCCTGAACCACCCCAACATCGTCCAGGTGTTCGACCTCGGGAAAGTCGGCCCCGACCCGTACATGGCGATGGAGTACATCCACGGCCGCGACCTGACCCAGACCCTTCGCGTGCTGCGGCGGGGCGGCGAACGGATGGACGTGGGCCTGGCCGTCTACATCGCGGGCAAGGTGGCCCGGGGCCTCGGCTACGCCCACTCCCGCACCACCCCCGACGGGCGGGCGCTCAACATCGTGCACCGCGACGTGAGCCCCCACAACGTCGTCGTCAGCTACGAGGGCGCGGTCAAGCTCGTCGACTTCGGCATCGCGCGGCTGGTCGGGGAGAGCCTCGGCGAGACCGACCCGGCCCAGGCCGGCCGCCCGGGCGGCGGCAAGTTCGCGTACATGTCGCCCGAGCAGGCCCAGGGCCTCCCGGTCGACCGCCGCAGCGACCTGTTCTCGCTCGGCGTGGTCCTCTACGAGATGCTGGCGGGCAAGCGCCTGTTCTCCAACGACGATCCCGACGAGAAGCTGCGGCAGGTCATCGACTGCGTGATCCCCGACGTCCGGCCGCTCCACCCCGACGTGCCCGACGAGCTGTGGGCGCTCTTGCAGAAGGCGCTCGCCAAGGACCCGGCCGTCCGTTTCCAGGACGCTGCCGAGTTCGAAGAGGAGCTTCGCGCGTTGGCCTTCGGCCGCCGCTGGCGCGCCGACGGGCGGCAGCTCTCCGACCTGATGCGGCGGTTGTGGGCGGCCGAGCTCGCCGGCGGCAGCGTGGCCAACGACCTGGACCTGCTCGCGGGCGACCTGCAGGCGCTCCACACCGGGGTCGACCCCGAGCCCGACTCCAGCCACTCCACGTCGGAGTCGGCCAGCTCCGAGGAGCGCGTTCCCAAGCACCTGCTGACGACCGCAGGCGAGCGCAAGAGCGTCACCGTCATGGTGGTGGAGGTCAACGGCCTCACCGAGTTCTCGGCGCGCGCCGAGAACGACGAGGTCGGCCGCGTCCACTTCAAGATGCTGCGCATGGTGCGCAAGCTCATCGACAACATGGGGGGCGTCGCCGAACGGTTCGACGACGACACGCTGTTTGTCTTCTTCGGCCTGCCGCGCGCGCTGGGCGACGACCTCGACCGTGCGTTGGCGTGCGCGCGCGAGTTCCACCGGCTCGCGGGCCGGTTGCGGCGCCGGGGGCTCCCGGTGGAGTTCTGCATCGGCATCCACGTCGGCGAGCTCAACGTGGGCCGCCGGCAGGGGCGCCACTACCGCTACACGGCCCGCGGCGACACGCTCAAGACGTGCGTGCGCCTGGCCTACGCGGCCGACCCCGGCACCACGCTGGTGTCCGATCGGGTCGCCGCCCTGGCGGGCGACCGGGTCCCGTTCGAGCGCGGCCCCGAGCTGCGGCGGAAGGGCATGCGCGCCACGCGCGCGAGCTTCGTGCTCGGGGCCGGCCGCCGCCGCGGCGGCCGCGGCACCGTGGGCCGGT
>SXOM01000312.1 GCA_005776735.1 Pseudomonadota bacterium | reverse complement strand
GGCGAGCCGGCCGCCCCTCCCGCCGAGGCCCCGGCGGTCGAGGCCCCGGTAGGCGACGCCGCCGCTCCCGAGGCCGAGGCCGCCGCCGTGCCCAAGGCCGCAGCGCGGCCGCGACGCGGCGAAGCCCCCCGGCCCGATCCGGGTGTGCTCCTGGCCCTGGGGGTGGGCGTCGCGTGGGCGTTGGCGCTGTGGTCGGCCCGCGGCACCGACGTCACCGCGCCGTGATCGCCGTGTGGCTAGCGGCCTGCGCGGCGCCGCCGACGCCGCCGGCCCAGCCCAACGTGGTGCTGGTGTCGATGGACACCGTGCGCTGGGACCACACGAGCCTCGCCGGCGGGCGCGACACCACGCCGAACCTCGCCCGCCTCGCGGCCGTCGGCGAGTCGTGGTCGCGCGCCTACGCGGTGGCGAACGAGTCGCTCACCAGCCACGCGGCGCTGTTCACGGGGCGCTACCCCTCCGAGGTGGCCGTGCCCGACTATGGGAGCTTCGCACTCCCGTCCTCCGCCACCACGCTGGCCGGGGCGCTCCGGGCCAACGGGTACCAGACGGCCGCGTTCACCGGCGGGGGCCACGTGACCGCCACCTTCGGGTTCGACAACGGGTTCGACACGTTCTGGTCGGCGCCCGGCGACACCCGCTTCGCCTCGTTCTTCGACACGGTGCCGCGCGCGGCGGCCTGGACCGAAGCGCGTACGGGCCCGTGGATGGTGTTCGTGCACGGGTACGACGCCCACTCGCCGTACGCCCCGCGCGGCGCGTTCCGACACCCGTGGGGCGACGCCGGCGGCACCGAGCTCGTCGAGGCCCTGGCCGCCGACCCGCTCGCGGTCGAGCAGCTCCGCGGCTCCCGCTGGTTTCCCGACCGCCGGCCGGAAGACTTCGTCCACGCGGCCGGGCGCACGTTGTTGGGCACCGACTTCTACCGGTTGCCTGCCGAACCGGCGCCCGGCGAGCGGGTGGTGGAGCTGACGCCGGCCGAGGTGGCCCACCTTCGCGACCACTACGATGCCGGCGTGTACTACGCCGACGTGTGGTTGGGGCTCCTGCTCGCCCGGGTCGACCTCCGCGACACCCTGGTGGTCGTCGTCGCCGACCATGGGGAGGACCTCCTCGACCACGGCTACATGAACCACCGGGCCGGGTTGTGGGACTCGACGCTCCACGTCCCGCTGGTCGTCGCCGGGCCGGGGTTCGGCGGCGGGGTGGTGCACGACGGCCTCGTCGACCTGCGCCAGGTGCTCCCGACCGTGCTCGCGGCTGCGGGGGCGCGGGTACCCGCGGGGGTCACCGCGGCGCCGTTGGGCGGGCCCGGCGCGGACGCGGTGTACGCGGAAGGGGTGATGGACGCGGTGCGCGTGGACGACGGGCACGGGTCGCTCACGCTCGCGGGGGTCGGGCTGGCGCGCGGCGCCCCCGACCTGGGCACCGCGCCGCTGGAGGCGCTCGGCGCCGAGCTTCGAGACGCGGCCGGAGACGCCGTCGTGCTCGACGTCCACGCCGATCGCGCCGGGGCCCTACGGGCCGCGCTCGTCGCGTGGCGGGCGGGCCTCCCGGTGGCGGCCGAGCCCGGCACGCCGCTCGGCCCCGAGGTGCGCGAAGCCCTCCGGGCGCGCGGTTACTGGACACCGTCGCCCTGACCGCTCACTGCGCGGCTCGAGCCGCGTCGATCGAAGGGGCGCGGCGTCCGGAATTCGGCGGCTCCGGCTGGCGCCGCGCCACGGGCGAACGCCGCGAATCGCGGCCTCCTCTTCAAACGTTAGTCGTGTCGCGACACATTCCGTCCGAAGCGGCGACAGAACTCGGATCTCTCGCCCCAGAGATCGGAGTTGTGTCGCCCCCCGGGGCCGCTCGGGGCGGCATCGGCGCGGTTCCGCCCGACGCGTCGCGCCGTAGCCTCTGTCCCCGCGCTTCAGGTCCATGCCGCGCCCCAGTCACCGACCGATGAACGCCGGATCTTCGATCGCCTCGCTGGTGCACTCCGCCGGAGCGCCAACCGGGTTGCACCGGCTCGGCGTGCCGCCCGGCATCGTGACGACGTAGCCGGTGTCGGGGTGGGGGACGGGAAAGTCGGTGCTGACGAAGTGGGCGCCCACGGCAAGGCCGGCGTCCCGGTCGGTGGTGTCGCCCGCGCGCGCCTGGTCGCCGTCGCTGTCGGCGCGGGTGCGGACCAGGTGGCCGGCGGCCAACACCGCGGCGATAGCCTCGTCGTGTGGGTCGTTCATCGAGGAGAACGCCCCCACCGACAGCGCGAGGTCGCCGCCGGCGTCCGGGAAGATCGGCCGGCCCGCGGTCGTGGTGTCGCCCTCGGTGTACGTCTGTCGGAAATCGCTGCCCGCGTGCAGGACGAAGAGCGCCCGCCCCCGCAGCTCGCCGAGTGTGGGCCACCCTTCGGTGGCCAGGCCGGCGGCCAACGACGCCTCGCCCCGCTGCACGTCGTCGGGGGACACCCGCCGCTCGTCCGGCCACGCGGCCGCGACCACCGCGTCCAGGTCGGTGAGCAGGGTCGCCGCGCCGTCCTCGCGCCAGCCGTCCTTGAGCTCCAACAACGTCAGGATGGGGTGGTGGGCTGGGTTCTCGTCACTCCATCCCCGCATCGTCTGTAGGCACTCCGACAACCACGCACACGTGGTCGTCTCGTCCATCAGCGGCACGTGGTACACGCGGAAGTCGCCCGACGCCGAATCCCACCACACGTCGAGCTCGAACTGCCGCACCCCCTGCGCCCCGAGCTGCACGTCGAGCGGCGCGTGTTCGTAGTCCCACTCTTCGATCTCCACACCCTCGGTGCGCATGTGGTAGCTGTTGTGGGTGCCCACCGCCTGCAGGTCATCGAAGCGGAGCACGTCGTCCAGCGGGTAGCTCCAGGCGTCGGCGGAGTCGCCGGGCTCGGTGGCGCAGGCGACGAGGGCCAGGAAGAGCGACAGCGCGGCGGCGGACGTGACGTTCACGCAACGAACGTAGCACGGGGGGGGCGCGCCGCGACCGGCTGGACGGCGGCTGGTCCGCCGCGCGCCCCGCTCCCGGGGCGGCGACGCAGCGGGCGCGGGAGGACATCCCTGACGCAACGGCGGCGGCGCCCCACGTGGGGCAACGGCGACTCACGGAGCGGTCCGCCGCGCGCCGCGCTGTAGGCTCCGTCGCGGCGGCGCTCACGGCCACCACCCGAGGTCCAACGGATCGAGTTGACCCGCACACCCCGTCGATGTACGGTTCTGCGTACAGGAGCGTGAATGAAACGCCCGGCCCTCGCACAAGACCTCGTCCCGGTGAACGAGTTTCGCGCCAACATGGCGACCTGGATGCACCGCCTCGAAGCGTCGGGGCGGCCGGTCGTCCTGACCCAGCGCGGCCGAGCGGCGGCCATGCTGATCGATCCGCGCGTCTTCGATGAGCTCGATGCCGGTCGGGAGCTGGTGAAGCGCGTACTGGCGGGCCTCGAAGAGGTGGAGGCCGGAGCGGTGCACGAGGACGCCGCCGTCTGGGACGACGTCGAGTCCATCTTGACGCGCGCTGAGGAGGGAGAGCGTGCGTCTAAGGTGGACTAACGGCGCGCGCACCGAGCTGCTGGACTTCGTAGCCTACATCTCCCCGAAACGCCCGGTTGCTGCACGCTCGCTCGCGAAGCGGATCCAGTCGACCATGCGGGCCACGCTCGAGTTCCCGTACATCGGCCGGGTTGTCCCCGAGCTCGAGATCGCAAACATCCGGGAGCGACTCGTCTCCCCGTACCGCATCGTCTACCAGGTGCGACGTGCGGAGATCGTGGTTCTCGCTGTGGTTCACGCGCGACGCGACTTCCCGGAGCCGCTGGGGTCGAGTGAGGAGGGCTGACCGGTCGCTGGCGACGGCTCGCACGCACCGCGGCGCGCGCACGCGCACGCCCGACGAGCGGACGGTCGCGGCGCGCCGCCCCTCCCGCCCTACTTCTTGCGCACCCGCTTGACGACGACCGCGACGCCCACCAGCACCAACCCCGCCACGCCGCCCAAGCCGATGTCGGCCAGCGCGCTGAGGAGCCCCGCCAACGGAGCGTGCTCCAGCGCATGCTCGAGGAAGTGGTGCACCGGAGGGATGCCGTCGCGGAGGATGTGCCCGCCGACCATCAGCATCGCGAACGTGCCGATGATCGAGATCGCCCGCATGAGGTAGGGCGCACCTTTGAGCAAGAGTTCGCCCGAAGATTTGCTCGAACCGCCGCGCCGGACCAGCAGTTCGCCGAGATCGTCGAGCTTGATGAGCCCCGCCACGATGCCGTACACGCCGATCGTCATCAGGATCGAGATGACGTAGAGGACGACCGCCTGCGACAAGAACGGGCTGTCCTTCACCTCGCCCAGGCTGATCGCGATGATCTCGGCGCTGAGGATCAGGTCGGTGCGGATGGCCCCGGCGATGCGCCCCTTCTCGTAGGCTTCGGGGTCGGTGGTGCTCAGGTCGTCGCCCACGTCCTCGGCGACGTGTCCCCAGTGGAGCACCTTCTCCACCCCTTCGAAGCACAGGAACGAGCCGCCCGCCATCAACAGCGGCAGGATGGCCCACGGCGCCACCGCGTTGAGCGCGAGGGCCGCCGGGGCGAGGATCAACGCCTTGTTGCGCAGCGAGCCCTTGGCCACCGCCAACACCACGGGGATCTCCCGCTCGCGGCGGATGCCGATGGCCTGCTCGGCGGTGACCGCCATGTCGTCGGTGACGATGCCCGTCGATTTCCGGGCGGCGGCGGCTGACAACGTGGCGACGTCGTCGGCGATGGAGGCGATGTCGTCGAGGAGCGCGAGGAGTCCGGAGGCTGGCATCGGATGGCCCGGCTATGCGCCCGACGCCGGGCGCACAAGGATAGGCGGCTCACATGTCCCAGCATCCCTCCGTGTGTCCGCTCGACTGCCCCGACCGCTGCAGCCTGGACGTCTCGGTAGAAGACGGGCGCGTGGTCAAGATCGGCGGCAGCCGCCGCCATCCGTGGACCGATGGGTACATCTGCGCCAAGGTGCGCGACTTCGGCAAGCGGGTGCACGGACGGGAGCGGGTGCTCGCGCCCACCGTCCGAACGCCGGCGGGCTGGCGCGAGACGAGCTGGGACGAAGCGATGGGCCTGGTGGCGGACCGCCTCCGGGCCACGATGGCGGCCGAGGGGCCCGAGGCGGTGCTCCCCGTGTGGTACGCCGGCAGCAACGGCTGGCTCACCGGCGGCGGCTTCGACATCCGGTTGTGGAACCAGCTGGGGGTCTCCCGTTGCGAGCGCACCCTGTGCGCTACCAACGCCGGCGCGGGGGTGCGCATGGCGTACGGAACGATGGCGTCGGCCTCGCCCACCGAGGTCGAGCACGCCCAGATGGTGCTGTTGTGGGGGATGAACCCCAACGCCAGCGGGATCCACCTCGTGCCGCTCCTGCGCCGCGTGCAAGCGCGCGGCGGCAAGCTCGCGGTGGTCGATCCTCGGCGCATCCCGCTCGCCGAAGGTGCCGACCTGCACCTAGCGGTGATGCCCGGCGCCGACGTGCCGGTGGCGCTCGCGCTCGCCCACGTGGCGTTCGCCGAGGGCCTCGCCGACGAGCTGTGGCTCGAAGCGCACGCCGAAGGCTGGGAGTCCTACCGCGAAGAGGTGCGCCGGTGGACGCCGCGCCGCGCCGCGGCCGAGGCCGGCGTGTCCGCCGCCGACATCGAGAGGTTGGCGCGCATGTACGCCGAGTCCGCGCCGGCGCTGGTGCGCCCGGGGTGGGGCCTGGAGCGCACCCGCAACGGCAGCGACGCCGTCCGCGCGGTGCTGTACCTGCCCGCCGTATTCGGGAAGTTCGGGCCGCGCGGCGGTGGGTACGTGATGTCCACCTCCAGCGGGTACCGTGTCGACCCCACCCGCTGGCAGGGTACGAGCCAGGCGAGAAGTATCAACCTGTCTCAGCTCGGTCGGGAGCTCGAGACGCGCACCGACCCGCCGATCCGGGCGCTCTGGGTCTACAACTGCAACCCCGTCGCCACCGTGCCCGACCAGGGGCGCGTGGTCGAGCAGCTCTCCCGAGGCGACCGGTTCGTGGTCGTACACGAGCAGGTGTGGACCGACACGTGCGAGTACGCCGACGTGGTCCTGCCCGCGACCACCTTCCTGGAGCACCACGAGCTGAGCCGCAGCTACAGCGGGTACGTGGTCCAGTGGTCCGAGCCGGTCGTCGCGCCGGTGGGTCAGGCCCGCAGCAACCACGAGGTCCTCCGCGACCTCGGGCGCCGACTCGGCGTGGACGAACCGCGGGACGAGCTGGCGATGGCGGCGGAGATCGTGCGACACATCCCGAATGTGTCATCGTTCGACGAGCTGCGAGAGAAGCGGGCGATCGCGGTGCCCGAACCCCTGCAGTTCCAGACCACGTTCCCCGAGGGCGGCAAGGTGCGCTTCACGCCGTTGCCTCGCCACCGGCCGCCGCCTTCCGAGGCCGACCTGCCGCTGGTGGTGGTGTCCCCGGCCACGCCGGCCGCCATCAGCTCCACGATGTACGAGTCGGAGCGGGCCGCCCATGTGGGCGCAAATCCGAACGATCTGGCAATCCGTGAGATCAAGGATGGTCAGATCGTACGGTTGGTGAACCCCTGGGGGGAGGTCATCGCGCCGGTGCGCGCCGACGCCACGCTTCGGCCCGGCGTGGTGATGCTGCCCAAGGGACTGTGGCGCCGGGCGACCCGGAACGGATGGACGAGCAACGTTCTCATCCCTGATCATGTCGATGAGTACGGCCGCGGCGCCTGCTACAACGACGCCCGCGTGGAGATGGAGGCGGTCGCTACCCTGCCATCGTGAGCAGGTGGGCCTCGGGGTGCCGGCGTACGAGCACCCGCGCCGGCGGCACGTTGAGGGGGACGGTGCG
>SXOM01000038.1 GCA_005776735.1 Pseudomonadota bacterium | reverse complement strand
GTCGGCGGCGACGACCAGGTACGGGTCGTCCCCGTCGTGGGCGACGACGTTGGCGGGGCGGATGACCTTGCCGGCCACGAGGTTGTCGGTCACGTCCAACAGGCCGCGGATCAGCACTTCGTAGAGGCGGTCGCCGGTGCGCTTGCGCTCGCCCGCGTCCTCGATGCCGTACTTCACGTAGAAGCCGCCCTTGCTGCCCTCGGGCACGATGACGACGTTCTTGACCATCTGGGTCGTGACGAGGCCGAGGATCTCGGTGCGGAAGTCGGCGCGGTCGGAGTAGCGGAGGCCGCCGCGGGCGATGGGCCCGCCGCGGAGGTGCACGCCCTCCATCTCGAAGTGGTGCACGTAGATCTCGACCATCATCCGGGGGAGGGGGATGTGGCGGATCTTGGCGTGGTCGACCTTGAAGCTGAGGTAGTGGAACACGCGGTCGGTGCGGAAGAAGTTGGTCCGCAGCGAGGCCTCGACGATGTTGTAGAGGAAGCGGAGCACGAAGTCGTCGTCGACCGTGGGGATCTTGCGCAGCTCGTCCTCGACGGCGGCGGTGGCGGCCCCGATGGCGGCGGCGCGCGCTTCGCCCACGGCAGGGTCGAACTTCGCCCGGAACAGCTGCACGAGCGCGGCCACCGCGTCGGCCTTGGCGACCAGGATCTCCTGGACACGCGGCACGGGGTGCGCGAGCTTGATCTGCTTGGCGTAGCCGACCCAGGCGCGGACCAGGTCGACCTCTTCCCAGCGGAGGTCGCCGCGGAGGAGCAGCTTGTTGAGGGGGTCGGACGCCATCTTCTTCTGGAAGACCGCCTCCAGTCCCTCGACGAGGCGGGCCGAGCGCGCGAGCAGCTCGTCGGTGGTGACGCCCGGCACGCCGGCGATGCGGAAGGTGTCGACGCAGCCGTCGTCCCCGGCGATCTCGTCGCTCACGACGACGCCGAAGTTGTCGATGATCGGGAGCAGCTCGCTCAGGGTCATGTCGTTGGGCTGGAAGACCCGCAGGAGGACGTCGCCGTCTTCGGAGAGGACGCGGACGCGGACGCGCCCCTGGTCACGGGCGGCTTGGAGAAGAGAGGTGTCGGGCACGGGCAGCTCCAGGAAGGCGAGGGCTGCGCCCGCGGCGGCTCAGCCCGTTTGAGGCCCCGCAGGCTAACCCGCTGCGGGTGGGCTGGCGCGGGTCTGTCGTGCGGGTGACAATCGCCGCGGAGTCCCCATGTCGCGCATCCTGCTCCCGCTGTCCCTCCTGGCCTGCTCCACGCCCGACCCGGACGAAACGGGGGACACCGGCGACGCCGACGACGGGGCGTGCGGCGACGTCAGCACCCACGACGTCCGTGTCCGGGCCAAGGTGGCGAACGCCTCGGGCGACGCCGCGGCGGACATCGACGTGGTGCTCGACGACCGTGGGTGGGAGATGGTCGAGCTCGGCGGCGCCACGACCGACGCCAAGGGCGAGGTCGACTTCGTCGCCGTCGGCGTCACCTCGGTCGAGGATTGCTGGGGCACCGTGCTCAACTACCAGCTGGTGGCCACCGATCCGGCGGACACTTCCCGCACGGTCGAGGATGGGATCAACTCCCACCTGTACGCCGCCATCGACGACGGCAGCCTCGTCGCCGACGTGCGCGACTTCCCGCTGACGCTCCCCTGACTCGGTGCCATACTCTGCCCCCATGGACGACCGGGCAGAGCTCCTCACGCTGCTCGACGCATGCCGCGCCGAAGGCGCGCGTGCGGTCGAGGTCTTGCACCAACGGCACGAACGTTTCTTGACGACGGGGATGCGCATCCGTCCGGCGCGCACGACCGAGGAGGCGTGGACGGCGCGGGTGTGGCTCGACGGAGGTCGGGCCGGGGTCGCGACGGCGCCCACGCGCAAGGGCCTCGCCGAGCGTGCGGTCGCCGCGGCGCGCCTCGCGCCGCTGTCCGAGCTCGCCGGCCCGGCGGACCGCTATCCCCCTCCGAGCGGCAGCCTCGGCATCGACGACCGCCGCTGGGGAAATGTCCACGACGACGATCGGAACGAGCTCCTCGGGACCGCCGAGCGCTTCTTGTCGGTCGGGGGCACCGTCCTGCGCCGGCTGCAGTACGACGAGGTCCGGGAGCGGCGGAGCCTGCTGAGCACCCGCGAGGTGGAGCTCACCGCCGCCGCCACCACGTGGTCGCTCTCCGCCGAGGCCACACTCGGCAGCACCACCCTGCGCCACCGCATCGCCAGTCGGCACTTCGCCGACGTCGCGAGCCTCCCGTTCGGACTGGACCTGCGGCGGCGGCTCGAAGGCTTCGTGCACGCCGAGCGGCTCCCCGACGTGCCGCTCCCGGTGGTGCTCGACCCTGCGGGCATGGCCAGCTTGGTCCGGTCGCTCGCGCCCGCGTTCGTCGCGCCCGGCCTCTCGGGGAGCTTCCTGCGGGGGCGCCTCGGTCGGCCGCTCGCGTCGCCGGTCCTGCATGTCACCGACGACGCGGGCCAGGCGAGCGGGCTGTACACCTGGCCGTTCGACGAGCGCGGCGTGGTGCCGTTCGCCGTGCCGCTCTTGAAGGAGGGGGTGCCCAACAGCCTCTTCCACGACCCGGAGAGCGCCCGGGCGGCAGGGCTGCGGCCCACCGGCCACGTCCGGGAAGGCACCGTGCGTCCGTCGAACCTGGTGGTCCGCCCCGGCTCGCGCACGCGCAACGTCATCCTCGGGGAGCTGGCCGACCACCTCGTCGTCGACGAGCTCCCGCCAGTGGCGCTCGCGACCGGCCGCATCCAGGGCCCGTGCCGCGTGGGGGTCGTCCGGGCCGGCGCCCGCACCGGCGGCCTCGTGGTGCACCTGGACCTCGACGTGGGCGACCTGTTGTCGCGGGTGGTCGAGGTCGCCTCCGACCAGGAGCGTTGCCAGGAGGTCGACACGCCGACCACCGTCTTCGCCCCGCTCCCGTTCACCGGCTGAGGCCAAAAACACCGCGGCCCGGGGGTTCGCCCCGGGCCGGATGTTCGAACTTCGCGGCCGAGGCCGCGTGCGGCTAGCCGCGCTCGACCTTCTCGATCGCGATCTCGATCTTCTCGATGGCCATCGAGGACGCGTCGGCGTTCATGTCCGGCACGTTCCACTTGCAGGGCCAGCCTTCGAAGAAGTTGTACCGGGCGACTTCCGTCGCGCCGTCCTGGTCGAGCACGATGATCGAGCCGGAGCGGCGGTCGATCTTGCCGTCCTCGATGTTCTTGCGCCACTGCCACAGGTCGTCGGTCGCGGTGTAGCCGCGCTCGAGGACGATGTTGCTGTAGGTGGTGCGACCCGGCTTCTTGCGGACGACCTTGTCGTTGCCCTGCTTGAACTCGACGACTTCGGTCTGGCTGTCCATACCGGACACCGACTTGAAGCCGCCGACGATGATCTTGTTGTCGTTGATGATCCCCTGGATCTCCAGGAGGAAGTGGTAGTTGCCAAACAGTTCTTCGGTCGGCACGGGCGTTCTCCTTGAGGTTGAGCCATCCGCGGGGGCGGCGGGGGGCGCGTTCTGTCGTCAGGCCTTTCCCGGAGGAGCCACCACCTGCCGACCGGTCAACTGTCTCCCGATTGGGGCGCGCGGTCAAGCCTCTGCGCAGCTTTTTTTTCTGCTCGGGGGCGCGACCGTAGGCCCGTCCCGAGCTCGACAGGGGCGGGGCGGTCGCGCGCGCTTCCGGGGCGCCTCCACCAGGGATACGGAGCCTGCATGTCCGACCCCGGCCTGAGCACCGCCGAGGCCCGCACCCGCCTCCTCGCCGACGGGCCG